>JBEKTR010000045.1:0-16511 GCA_049515835.1 Terriglobales bacterium | reverse complement strand
CCACGGTCACAATCTGCGGCACATGCTGATCGTGGGAACCAACCCACGCGCACTGGAGTTTGCGAATCGCATTGCCTGCAAGCCAGGCTTGGGGTATCACATTCTTGGCTTTGTGGACAGCAACTGGCACGGTTTGAGTGACTTCAGGCAAAGCGGATTCAGTCTGGTCAGCGACCTCGATCATTTAGTCGAATATCTGCGGGTACAACCGGTGGACGAAGTGATTGTGACCTTGCCGCTGGCGTCCCTGCACTCGCACAGTGCAGACATTCGCGGAATTTGCGATGAACAAGGCATTACCATTCGCGTCCTCAACGATTATTTCGACGTCAACGGACGCCGGGCAAAGGCCGAAGAAATTGAAGGCGCGTCGCTGCTGACGCACTACGCCGGAATTTCGGAGGGATGGCCGGTTTACGTAAAGCGCTTGGTGGATGTCGGCATTTCATTGACCGTCGTGCTGGTTCTTTCTCCCGCGCTGCTGATCGTTGCTTTACTCGTGAAGTTCACTTCGTCAGGCCCGGTATTCTTTGTGCAGACCCGCATGGGATTAAACAAGCGGCGTTTCAATATCTATAAGTTCCGAACGATGGTGGTGGATGCCGAGCAAAGAATGCGTGAAGTCGAACACTTGAACGAGGTGTCCGGCCCGGTGTTCAAGATCAAGAACGATCCCCGCATTACGCCGCTCGGAAAATTCCTTCGCAAGACGAGCATTGACGAGTTGCCGCAACTGCTCAACGTGCTCAGGGGAGATATGAGCCTCGTAGGGCCGCGCCCTCTCCCTGTGCGCGACTATGAAGGCTTCGACAAGGACTGGCAACGCCGCCGCTTCAGTGTTCGTCCGGGCATTACCTGCTTGTGGCAGATTGCCGGCCGCAGTTCTATTCCATTCGAGAAATGGATGCAAATGGACTTGCAATACATTGACAAGTGGTCACTGCGACTTGATTTTGAGATTTTGCTCCGCACCATCCCCGCAGTCATTCGCGGCTCGGGAGCAGCGTAAGCTAGGCTGCCGTCCCCTCGCCATTTTGGCAGTCTCCTCTGCCTGTTTCTGCAATTCGATCCGTTGAATCCAAATACTACAAGCCGCGTTGAACCACAGGTGAGCGATCTCACCGCGGAAGGGGTGCGTGCGCACGCCGATGCTGAACTGATTGCCGCATGGAATCAAACGCAAACTCCATATTCTTCTGTCTGTCTGCACGAACTCTTCGAGGATGCGACCAGAAAGAGTCCCAACGCAACCGCTGTCGTTCACGGTCAACATGCGTTGACTTACGCTGAATTGAACGCGCGTGCCAATACACTGGCGCGCCATCTTCGATCCCTGGGGGCGGCACGCAATGTGCCGGTGGCGATTGGCTTGCCGTCGTCTCTGGAATTTGCGGTGTCCTTATTGGGAGTGCTGAAAGCGGGAGGCGCATGCGTTCCGCTCGATCCGGCTTACCCGCAAGAGCGTCTCCGGCTAATGCTAGAGGATGTTCAAACTCCAGTTCTGATTACGCGGCGTGGACTTTTTCCGCAAGTCGCATCGAGCGCGACCATAGTTGTCGATTTTGATTCCCTATCGTTTTTGAACGAAGCCGGGACTCAGTCTGAGAACATTCCCGGAGTGGCTACGCCTCGCAGCGTCGCCTACATCATCTACACTTCAGGTTCCACCGGGACACCCAAAGGCGTTCTTTTGGGACATCGTGGTTTGGTTAATCACAGCATTGCGTCATTGGGTTTGTACGGTCTGAGAGGCAATGACCGCATGCTTCAGTTTTCCTCGATCAGCTTTGACATCGCTATCGAAGAAATCTTCCCTACGTGGGCAACGGGCGCCACAGTCGTCCTTAAGCCGGAAGAATTTTCGTTGGGCTTTTCGGAATTCATGACCTTTTTGCAAGATCAGAAAATCAGCGTTCTGGATTTGCCCACGGCGTACTGGCATGAATGGACCAACTATCTGCACGAAAATCCGCGCCTCGCACTGCCGGAAACCTTGCGTTTGGTGATCGTGGGCGGTGAAAAAGTTTCCGCGGCAGTTCTGGCGCGCTGGCAGCAGCGCGTGGCAGGAATAATTCGTTGGGTCAATACTTATGGCCCGAGCGAAGCCAGCGTGATTGCTACGGCCTTCGAACCGGCATCTTCGCGCGAGGCATTTTCATCTGTTCCGATCGGGCGACCGATTGCCAATACACAAATTCACTTACTCGACGCTGACCGGCAACCGGTCGGAATTGGCGCTCCTGGTGAAATTTATATTGGCGGCGATGGAGTAGCGCTCGGTTATCTGAATCGCCCGAATCTAACGGCAGAGAAATTTGTGCGGGATCTTTTCAGCAGCCACAGTGACGCCCGCATGTATCGCACCGGCGACATGGCCCGCTACCGCGAGGATGGAGAGATCGAGTTTCTCGGCCGACAAGACAATCAGATCAAGATACGCGGCTTCCGCGTTGAGCCCGGAGAAATTGAGGAAGTGCTGGCGCGGCATGACAATGTGCGGGAAGCGGCAGTGATCTCCCAGGAATCCAGCACCGGAGAGAAGCGATTGCTGGCTTATGTGGTGATGTCGCAAATGCTGCTGAGCGACAGCGATGACCGGCTGCGAACCTATTTGAAAGAGCGCCTCCCGGAGTACATGGTGCCAGCTGCGATTGTTTTACTTGACGCGATGCCGCTGACGCCGAACGGAAAGATAGACCGGCGCGCTCTCACCCAGATGAATCCGGCAATGCCGGCACAAAACGTCGAGACCCCAAAGGATGGCAGCCTCTCCGGCAGGATTGCAGCGATTTGGGGAGAACTGCTGGGCCGTCCCGTTAGCTTGAGTGACAACTTCTTTGAAATCGGCGGGCACTCCCTGCTGGCGGCCCGCATGATGCACCAGGTTGGTCAGCTGATAGGGCGTGCTCTGCCGCTGGCGATGCTGCTCCGAGCGCCTACGATCGAGGAATTGTGCGCGGCGCTTCAAGGTGATGGCATGTCGCGCTACTGGTCGTCTATTGTCGCGATCCAACCTAAGGGTGGGAAGGCGCCATTCTTCTGCATTCACGGAGTTGGTGGCAATGTTGTGGGCTTCCGTGACCTGGGGCGGTACATGGGACCGACGCATCCCTTTTATGGATTACAAGCGCGAGGGCTCGATGGTACGCATCCCTGCCTGACAAGTGTCGAGGACATGGCAGTGCAATATCTTCAAGATATTCGCAGCGTGCAACCGGAAGGACCTTACTTCCTCGGGGGATATTCCTTCGGGGGGCTCGTGGCCTACGAAATGGCGCGGCAGCTTACCCAGCGCGGCGAAAAAGTTGCGTTCCTCGCGTTGTTTGACACATCGCCCGGACACGTAAAGCCGCAGACCGCCTCTTTACTGAAATCGCTGAGCCGGCCGACCCCAAAATTTCTTTTTTCCGACTTGCCGCGCGGAGTTTATAAAGGCATTCGCCGGCGCTGGCGTGGATTGCGCGTGCCACGTTCTCTCAAGAATGTATTTTTTGCCAACACTCAGGCCGCGGAAAAGTACGCGTTGCAACCCTACGAAGGGAAAATCACATTATTTCGCGCCACGGAAAAATCGTTGCGCGCAGCGAGCAATCCTTATGCTGCATGGCGCGAAATGGCTTTGGGCGGGCTGGAATTTCAAGACATTCCGGGTGATCACTATGGGGTTCTGGTCGAACCACAGGTCGCTGTCTTTGCCGAGCGCCTGAAAGCATGTGTTGACCAAGCGTCCGCTAGCGCGGAGGCGAGTTCCATTCTCAAACGGGCCGTCAGTTGAGCCGCTCATAACAGCTTTCAAGAAAGTGCGAGATTGCCAGAATTGAATTCAACCGAAATTGGCCGCGAACCCGAACTCGATGACGAGATGCGAGCGAGCATCGAGGCATCGCTCGAAGCCAGCGAAAACGCGGGTGAGCCGGCGACGCTCGGTTGGCCGTGGACGGTGCTGCCGCGGCAGATGTTTGGCATTCATCGCGACACCGTGCGAAACCGGGTCTTGCCGCTTGCCAGCAAGGGCGGCCTCGCGATTATTGACCAGGGGCTGATTTCAGGTTCCAACTTTGCGTTGAGCATCTTGCTGGCCCGCTGGTTGGGGGCAGACCAATATGGCGCATACGCGGTTGCGTTTGGCATTTTTGTACTGCTTTCGCTGGTCTATCAGGCTTTGGTGCTTGAGCCGATGGCGGTGTTTGGCGGATCATCCTATCACCATTGCTTAAAGCAATATCTGTCCACGCTTCTTCGGATCCATTTAGTGATTTCCGTCTCGCTATGCGTGGTCCTCGGGATTTCGGCGTTTGTTTTACACGGACTCAGCCACACGGGCGGACTGGCGGGAGCGATGGCCGGCGTCACGATTGCATCTCCGTGCGTACTCGTGTTTGGGTTGGCACGGCGCATGTTCTATTTGGAATTATCGCCCGCCGAGGCGGCGGCCGGTTCTTTCATTTATTGCTGCCTGATCATGGCGGCGCTGTTCGTTGCCTTTCGTCACGGGCTTTTGTCCCCGTTCACCGCGTTTTTATTCATTGCCCTCGGCGCCTTCGGAACCGGCGTCGCCATGTGGATCCGCATGCGCGCGAAGCTCCCCGCGGGAGGCCCGGGACCAACGCTCGCGGAGACATGGAGCCGGCATTGGGGCTATGGCAAGTGGGCACTCGCGAGCAGCGTGGCGGGATGGATTCCCGCGAATATTTACTATCCGTTAATCAGCAGTTTTCACGGTATGGCTGCTTCGGGCCAACTGAAAGCGCTGATGAACTTGACGTTGCCGCTGGAACAGGTCAAAGCAGCCTTGTCGATGCTTTTTCTACCGTACGCGGCGCGCGTGGCGGCGCGAAGAGGCGCGACGGGGCCCACCGCTCTGACGACTCAAATGACACTTCTCGCCTTCGCCGGAGCAGTGGTGTACTGGGCATTCATTCTGCCTTTTCCAAAGCAGGTATTTCAACTCATGTATTCGGGGAAATATCAGGATGTGGTGGGATTGCTGCCCATCGTAGCTATTGGTTCCATCGTGTGGAGTGCGGCGTATGGACCAGCGATTGCTTTGCGTGGAATGGAAGCCCCCGATCTGGTATTTAAAGCCTTCGCCGTTGCCACGGTGGGATCGCTAATCATTGGGGTTCCGGCGACTTGGTTTTTCGGCTTAAGAGGGGCCATTTGGGGCGGAAATCTGGCCGATTTCAGTTCTTTGATCATGGTTTTTGTCGTGCTGAAGCGCCGACTTCGTCAACGGGCGGCACAAGCGATTACGAGCGAAACGTTAGTGACCAGAGACCGGCAACCGTCATAGTTAATTGGACTGAGTTTCGCCGATTCAGGAGCAATGAACGCATGAGCACACCGAAGTCAGAAAATAGCGCAAAGAAGCCCGAGAGCCGGAAAGCGAAATTTCGGTTTCTAATGTCGAAGACGCCGGTGCGCCTCCCTGTGATGTGGCTGCGTCATCGTGGCCTGCGTCCTTCCGATATTTTCTTCTCGACCTATCCCCGGTCGGGCACAACATGGACGCGGTTTACTATGTTCGAGATTCTCACTGGAGAAAATGCGACGTTCGAGTCGGTCAACTCTTTGATGCTGGGTGTTGGGATGCAGGGCCAGGCGCGCAGCGTCCTGCCCAACGGGGGCCGTCTCATCGGCACGCATGAGCCCTTCCGGAAGGAATACAAACATTCGATTTATTTGGTGCGCGACGTGCGCGACGTAATTCTCTCCGAATTTGCGTTCATGACCGCTCTCGATCGTTTTCAAGGCGACATGAATCAGTTCTTGAAGGTGTTTTTTAAGGGGAAAGTTACGGGCTACGGATCCTGGCCCCGGCACGTGGCGTCGTGGCTGGACTGCCCCTACTACGGTACAGACCGACTCTTGGTTCTGCGCTACGAAGAACTGCGCAGAGACCCCGAAGCGGGTTTTATGCAGATGTTGAAATTCGCTGGATTGGAGCGCGATCCGGAGCGTGTCCGCCGGGCCGTTGCGAACAATTCCGTCGAACAGATGCGGGCCAAGGAATTGCAATCGCCGCGCAAGGCGTCGGTGCGGGGACAGTTTATCCGCGCGGGCAAAGTCAAAGGATGGGAAGGCAAATTTACCCAAGACCAGCTGGAAATGATCGATGATCATGCCGGAGAGGTCATGGAACGGATGGGCTATGAACGCACCCCATCCAGGAGCGCGCCCATATCGAGTGAAACTCTGGTCGCCGCGAAGCATTAGTTTAATCAACTTGCGAATGAAACTCTTATTTACTTTCCGGCGTGCATAGTCTCGATTCATGCAATCCAGCATGAAAATTCTTATCGTTCACAATTCATATCAGTTGCCCGGGGGCGAGGACGTGGTCTGTGCTCGCGAGCGGGATTTGCTGCGCGCACACGGCCATAGGGTTGAGGAATATCAACGTAGTAATCACGAACTCGACCAATATTCGTGGCTGCAACGTCTGCAAATGGCTGGCAAAGTAGTGTGGAACGGAGATTCGAAGCGCGATTTCGAAGTGCGGCTGCGTGAATTCCGGCCCGACGTGGTTCACGTCCATAACACCTTCATGGTAATTTCGCCTTCGATTTATTCGGCCTGCCGTGAATTTGGCGTCCCCGTCGTGCAGACTTTGCACAATTACCGCCTTCTGTGTCCTTCGGCGGTTTTCTTTAGGAACGGGAAGCCGTGTCACGACTGCGAGTCACATCTCGGACACAGCGTCCTGCATGGGTGCTATCGGGAATCCCGTACAGCTACTGCTTCGGTGGCTTTGATGCTCAGCTGGCACCGGGCCGCGGGTACCTATCACGAGGAGGTCGATCGCTATATCGCCCTCACCCAATTTTCCCGTAGCAATTTTCTGCGCGCTGGGTTTGCCGCCGAGCGTATCATGGTAAAGCCGAATTTTGTCGATCCGGATCCAGGTGAGCGCAGGACGGACGGGGCCTATGCGTTGTATGTCGGGCGGATATCGCCCGAAAAGGGATTGCGAACGGTGATGTCCGCGTGGCGGAAGTTGTCTGAGACGATCCCGCTTCGCTTGGCGGGAACGGGGCCGCTCGTAGACGAGGTTCGCGCGGAAGCAGAGGCGATCGGTCCGCATATTGAGTATCTAGGGCAGATTTCCGGGACGCGAGTGCTTGAGGAAATGAAGGGAGCCCGCTTTGTTATTTTCCCAAGCGAGCTCTATGAAAATTTCCCTCTCACTCTATGTGAAGCCTTTGCCTGTGGAGTACCAGTGCTCGCGTCAAACATTGGCGCCATGCAGGAGATCGTCGCGAACGATGAAACGGGAATACACTTTCAGGCCGGGAATGCGGACGATCTCGCTGGAAAGGTTTTGCGTGCCTGGACGGAACGCGACGAAATGCGACGAATGGGTAAGCGGGCCCGGATCGAATTCGAGGACAAGTACACAGCTGAATTGAATTACAGCCGACTCATGGAGATTTACCAATCGGTGCTCTCCGAAGATACGAGAGTGCGCTTAGCGTTCAAGGCAGGGCAAGAGATGTGCACACAAACAGTGAACGCATGAAATGCGACGATCAGACGGTTAAAGTAAAGAACCCCCAGGAAATGGCGGAGGGCCTGCCTTCCTCTGTGGGCCAGCCGGGCTACGTCACCATCAGTGTGGACGACGGCCATCCCCTCGACATTCGAACCGCGGAATTATTCACCCGCTACGGTATTGCCGCCACTTTTTATGTACCCGCGCGCAACCCCGAGCGTCGTGTTCTAACTCCTCCACAATTGCGCGAAATCGCGCAGAATTTTGAAGTTGGCAGCCACACCTTGAATCATCTTCCGCTGACGACGGTCACGCGGGAACGGGCATGGCTAGAAATTTCTGAAGGCAAGGCTTGGCTACAGGACGTTCTGAGCAAGCCGGTCACGTCTTTTTGCTATCCTCGCGGCAAGTACACACGGTCCATTGTGGACATGGTGGAACGTGCCGGTTTTGTGGGGGCGCGGACCTGCGCTTTCAATCGTACGGACTTCCCCGATAATCCCTATCGGTTTGGCGTTAGCACGCAGGCCCATAATCACGGCCGCGGTATTCAGATGCGCCATGCATTGCTCGAAGGAAATTTCCACGGTGCGCTCAATTTTGTCAAAATTTATCACGCCGAGACCAATTGGGAAAACCACTTCCGGATGGCTCTCGATGAGGCGGAAAGCAAAGGCGGGGTGGCCCACCTGACGATGCACAGCTGGGAAATTGACGAAAATGGCGATTGGGAAAAATTTGAAGAAGCATTGAAAATGATTGCGCGAAGGCCGAAGTTAATCCGCGTGACCAATGGCGAACTCTATGCGCAATGGGCCACGCAACACCCGGAATATGTAGCAGCACACGCGTCCACGCATTCTCCGGCGTAGGCACGATCTCTGGAACAGAAATTTCACCGGTTTCTCCCCAACCGGTATAAGGCTTTACTCATTTATGTCCAGCCAGCAAAGACCCGCAGGCTCTCCTCCTACGGTAGATGGAGTCCGGTTTTCCCCTGCCATCTCGGGAGACGTTGCCACGGCGACCAAAACCCTCGTGCAAATGATCAGTCTGCATGCGCAAAAGGAGCCTGCAGCGGCGGCCCTGATTTCAGATTCTGCTGTCATCAGTTACGGTGAACTGGACAACCAATCCAATCAACTGGCTCACTATCTTCGCGAATTGGGTGTGGGTCCTGACGTGCTGGTCGGTTTGTGCCTGGAGCGCTCTGAAGCCATGGTTGTGGGGGCACTGGCGATTTTGAAGGCAGGCGGCGCATATTTACCCCTGGATCCGGGATATCCGCCCGAACGTCTTGCCTTCATGTTGAACGATTCTCGTGTTCCGGTTTTGATTACTCGCAGCGCGATCGGCCGTAACTTGCCGGCAGGAGAACGGGTCACAGTTGAAATCGATCGGCGCACAAACAAAATTGCCGCTCATCCCACTACGGCCGTCAATCTGGAAGCGTCAGAGAATGACCTAGCATACGTGATCTATACCTCGGGATCGGACGGACATCCGAAGGGCGTACAGATTACGCATAGTGCGTTGCTTAATTTAATCTCCTGGCATCAGCGCGCGTTTCAGATCACACCCGCGGATCGTGCGAGCCAGTTGGCGAGCATGAGTTTCGACGCTGCCGTGTGGGAACTGTGGCCTTACCTGACCGCAGGCTCCAGTGTAAGCTTCTGCGACGAGATGACGCGGCTGACGCCGCAGTTATTGCAGGACTGGTTGGTACAGAAACAAATCACCATCAGCTTCGTCCCCACGGCTCTTGCAGAGCGGCTGATGACGATGGAATGGCCGGCGACTTGCGCTTTACGCGTTTTGCTTACCGGTGCAGATACTTTGCACCGTCGTCCTGCCTCTAAATTGCCGTTTCCGGTCGTGAACAACTATGGGCCGACCGAATGCACTGTGGTCGCGACTTCCGGCACCGTTTCAGCCCAACCCGCCAACGGCCTTCAGCCTTCCATCGGGCGGCCGATTGATAATGTCGAAATCAGCATTCTAGATGAAGAGCTCTGCCCTGTGGCTCCCGGAACGAGCGGCGAATTGTGCATAGGTGGGGCGGGAGTGGCGCGAGGCTATCTCAATCGGCCTGACCTCGATGTGGAAAAATTCATAGTCCTCTCGGGACAGCGATTCTATCGCACTGGCGATCTTGGCCGTATGCTGCCCGGCGGTGAAATTGAATTCATCGGGCGGCGCGATGGGCAGATCAAAATTCGCGGATTCCGGGTCGAGCCCAACGAGATTGTAGGTGTTCTGGATCAGCATCCGGACGTACAAGCCAGCATGATGATTGCACGCGAAGACGTCGCCGACAGCAAACAACTCATCGCATATGTCGTGCCCGCGCCGGATGTGAAGCTGTCTCATACGTCCTTGCTCGGATTTTTGCGCGAGCGTCTACCGGATTATATGGTGCCCGCCATTTTTGTCCGCATGGAAACTCTCCCACTGAACCACAATGGCAAGGTGGATCGCGCCATGCTGCCTTTGCCCGACGCCCTCAACATTATCGGCGACGAAGACCGCAACGCTCCCCATAATGCCCCGCAGAATCCGATTGAGGAGCGCATCGTTGCGATCCTCGCAGAATTGCTCGGTGTTCCAGGAATTGGAACCCGCGATAATTTCTTTTTCCTCGGCGGTCATTCGCTACTGGGCACACAATTGATTGCACGCTTGCGCGACAGTTTCGGAGTGGAACTCTCCCTGCGTCGTATTTTCGATTCGCCAACTGCCGCGGAGCTTGCTGCAGAAATCGAAACACGTCTCGCCAAAGCAAATCCAGCCGCCGATTGACCGTTTTTCTTCGATCCCTACATTCGTGACGACGACATCTTCAACGAGTTCGGCAGTACCCGCTCCGCTCAGCCTATACCGGCTGCTGGAGCCCGAAGTCCTGGCCGATCCGTATCCGCTGTACCATCAATTGCGCAACGAAGATCCGGTGCACTGGGATCCTTTCTTGCACGCCTGGGTAGTGACGCGTTATGCCGATGTCGTGCAGGTGCTCTCTAGCTTCTCCGCCAATAGAACGCCGACGCCAGAACAACTTACGGCCATGGGGCTCGCGAACCTAAGTCCAATCGCAACGGTCATGGTCCAGCAGATGCTGTTCATGGACGCTCCCATGCACACGCGCCTGCGGGGCTTATGCGCCGTCGCCTTCACCCCGCAACGCGTAGAAGTGATGCGGATGCACATTCAAGACATCGCCGACCGGTTGCTTGAAAGAGTACAGGATGCCGGTCGAATGGAATTGATCGCTGATTTCGCTGCTCCGCTGCCTGCCATTGTCACGGCGGAAATGCTGGGGGTGCCTTCCTCTGATCACGTGCAACTTAAGAATTGGTCAGCCGATTTCGCGGAAATGCTGGGAAATTTTCAGCACAATCCGAATCGCGTGCAAGGTGTCCAACGCAGTCTTGAAAATCTGATCGATTACTTTCGGGGAATGCTCGGAGAGTTGCGCCGGAAGCCGCGCCCTGGATTGGTTTGTGCCCTGCTCGAAGCGCAGGTAGATGGCGACCGGTTGAGCGAAGAAGAAATTATCGCCAACTCGATTCTGACGATGGTCGGCGGACAGGAAACCACGACTAATCTTATTGGCAATGGCATTTTGACCTTGTTGCGTAACCCGGTGCAGATGCAGCAACTTCGCGATGATCCTACAATCATCCAAGTCGCGGTAGAAGAGCTGCTCAGGTACGAGAGTCCCAGCCAATACACGGGACGCCTTGCGCCCGAAGACGTTCAACTTGGTGGTAAGAAAATCAGCAAACGTCAAGCGGTGTTGGCGGTGATGGGCGCGGCGAATCGCGACCCGGAGCGTTTTCCCGATCCTGACCGCCTCGATTTGAACCGTAAAGACAATCGTCACGTGGCTTTCGGTTGGGGAGCACACTTCTGTTTTGGCGCCCCTCTAGCGCGGATTGAAGGTCAGATTGCCTTTGCCACTATTTTGCGTCGCTTACCCGAACTTCGATTGGAACCCGCGCCGATCGAGTGGCGCGAAAACTTAGGTTTGCGTGGTTTAACGGCGCTGCCTGTTTCGTTCACTCCTTCGCAACCGAATCAGGCATCCTTGCAATGAGTACGATAGCCACAGAATATTCGCGTCGGCCGGCCTCGCTGGAAATCACCCCGCGCCAGGCGACATCTCCCGTTCAGTTGTCGTATGGCCAGGAACAGATTTGGCTGCACTCCCAATTGGTGCCCCAGTTGGCGCTCTACAACGAACCGGTGACGATTCGGAAGAGTGGGACCCTCGATGTTGTCGCGTTGCAGCGCGCCCTTAGCGAAATTGTTCGCCGTCACGAAGCATGGCGCACCAATATCCGGGTCATCAACGGGCAACCCATGCAGATCATCCAGCCCGCGTCGCCTTTTGAAATTCAACTCAAGGATCTGCGGGATTGGCCACTGGAAAAGCGCGAAGCGGAGGCTTTGCGCCTGGCGACACAAGATGCTCTGCGGCCATTCGACTTTGCCCAAGGACCACTCTATCGCGCACTCCTGATTCACGTGAGTGACGATGAACATCGCCTTTATCTAACACTGCACCACATTATTTTCGATGGAACTTCCATCTATCGCGTCCTTCTTCCGGAATTGGAAACGATCTATGCCGCCTATATGCGGGGTGAACCTTCTCCTCTGCCGGAATTACCCGTACAATTCGCAGATTTCACTCTTTGGCAGCGCGAGTGGCTGGCACAAAGCGGGGCGCTCGAGACTCAATTAGCGTATTGGCGGGAGCAGATTCCGGGAATCACTATGCCGCCTTTGCCGGCCGACCATCAACGTCCGGCAGTGCAAAGTTTTCGAGGGGCGATTCAGCCGTTTTCGTTGGATGCGGCTGTCACTCGCGAACTCAAGGATCTCGCACGGTGGAATGGCACTACATTGTTCATGACGTTGTTGGCGGGACTTGCTGTCCTCTTACAACGCTATTCCGGGTCCGACGACATCGCGATAGGCACCGTCGGCTCCAGTCGCAAGCGCTTGCAGGTTGAAGGGCTGCTCGGTTATTTCCTGAATCCGTTGGTCCTGCGTAACGATTTGTCTGGCGACCCCAACTTCCGCAATGTGCTCCGGCGCGTCCGCAATTCTACTCTCGATGCTCTGTCAAACGACGATGCGCCGTTCACCCGAATCGTCAACGAAACGCATCCGGCGCGAACTCTAAGTTGCAATCCGCTGATTCAAGTCCTATTCACTCTTGAGCCGCCGTTGCCCACCAGCAAGGATGGCTGGAGTGTTGCCCTTACTCAATCGAGCGTTGATACGGGATTGGTCAAATTTGACCTGGTGCTCGAATTAGATGACACACCCACGGGACTGGTCGGACGGTTCAAATACAATACCGACCTATTCGATGCACCTACAGTGGCACGCATGGCCGAACATTTTCAAGCCCTGCTGAAGAGCGTGGCGTCAAATCCCGATGCGCCGATTTCGCAAGCCGAAATCATGACACCAGCCGAGCGCAATAAAATTCTGGTTGAATGGAACCGCACGGCCGCGAATTTCGCGACCGATTCCTGCGTATACGATCTTTTTCGCGCCCAAGCGGAGAAAGATCCTTCTGCCGTTGCCGTCGAACAGGGCGCCGCACACTTAACTTATGGCGAATTGAACACGCGCGCCAATGCACTGGCGCAATACCTTCGTCACCGTGGGGTCAAAGCGGAGACCAAGGTCGGAATTTATCTCCATCCCTCTTGGGAAATGCTCATTGCGATTTTCGGGATATTGAAAGCTGGTGGCGCATATGTCCCGCTGGATCCCGCTTATCCAGCACAGCGCCTCGGCGTCACCGTCGAAGATGCCCACCTTGGCCTCGTCGTAACTAATCCTGCCAGCCGCAGCATGGCTCCCGATTGGCCGGGAGTGGAGATCGTGACTGTTGACGCGTCGGCTGCGGACAACAACGCAACCGAAATGGAAGTGCCCGCCGCGGCGCAGCCGGACAATCTGGCCTATGTGATTTATACGTCAGGCAGCACTGGAGAGCCCCGGGGGGTCGAAATCACGCACCGGAACTTGATGAATTCCACCCTTGCCAGGATCCGTTACTATCAAGCAACCCGCAGCCGTTTCTTGCTTCTTTCGTCGTTTGCTTTCGACAGTTCGGTCGCAGGCATTTTTGGGACGCTCTGTAGCGGCGGCGCGCTGGTTCTTCCGCCGGGGGCCTTGCCTGAAAACCTCTCCCACCTGGCGCAGGTTGTCGCTTCTCATCAGATCACGGATCTGCTTTGCGTGCCGTCGCTATACCGTCTCATACTTGAGCAAGGCTCGCGCGGGGAGTTGGAGTCTTTGCGCCGTGCGATTGTCGCAGGAGAATCCTGTCCTCCAGAACTCCTTGAGTGCCATTACAAATTACTTCCCGGCGCTACGCTCTATAACGAGTACGGTCCTACGGAAGCAACTGTCTGGGCTACGGTGCACAAATGCGAGGCGCATCCCAAGCGGCCTACCGTCTCAATCGGCAAGCCCATCGCGAACGCCGAGACATATATCGTGGATCGGGATTTGCACCCGGTTCCGGCGGGCGTTCAAGGCGAACTCTGCATCGCCGGTGCCGGCGTGGGGCGCGGATATTGGAACCGCCCAGAGCTGACGGCGACAAAGTTCGTTCCCAATCCGTTCGGCGAGGGCAAGCTTTATCGTACCGGCGATTTGGCGAGGCACCTACCTGATGGCTCCTTGGAATTGCTGGGGCGCCTCGACGCGCAAATAAAAATTCGCGGCTTCCGCATCGAGTTCGATGAAGTCTCGGCGCACATTGCCGGATTCCCTGGCATCCTTCAGGCTGCGGCATCGGTGTTTGAGCCTCAAGCAGGGCAACCGGAAATTGTGGCTTACGTCGTTGGCGAACCGGGTCATGAGGCAATACGATTTAAAGAACTGCGTCGCTATTTGAAAGACCGCTTGCCGGAGTACATGCTGCCGTCAGCGATGGTGAGACTCGATGCGCTGCCGCTCTTGTCCAACGGCAAGTTGGATCGCGCCGCCTTGCCTATGCCGGAACCTTCGTTAGTCGCAGGAGACCCGCCAGTCAATCCCACCGAAGAACACCTCGTGTCCATTTTTGAGAAAGTCCTTGAGAGACACCCAGTCGGAACTAACCAGAGCTTCTTCGAGTTGGGGGGTCATTCGCTCTTGCTAGCACGGTTACTCCTGCTCATTGAAGAGGGTTTTTCGGTGCACTTGTCGTGGGCGGAGGTTTTTCGCTTTCCGACAGTGCGGGAACTGGCCTCGCTGTTGACCGGACAATCGAGTGAACTCGGACGCAGCGCCATCATCCCCATTCAACCGGCCGGAACCAAATTGCCCTTGTTCTGGGTACGCGGCGGCCCGCTGTTCCTTGGTTTGTCGCGTGGATTGGGAACAGACCAGCCGCTTCTGGGCTTGGATTTGCCTCCGTCCGATGCTGTGCGTCTGCCTGTCCCTTATCGCCTTGAAGACATTGCTACAGCCCTCATCAAAAAGATGCGCAGCGTGCAATTGGAAGGTCCTTACAACATTGCCGGCTTGTGTGTGAACGGCGTCATCGCTTTCGAAATGGCGAGGCAACTGCAAGAATCCGGACAAGAGATCGGCGTGCTTGCCCTCTTCGATGCGCAAAATCCTGAGTACTACCACAACTTTGGCGGCGAGAGCGCACCCAGGGCCACGCTTCACAAGATCGGCTTTCATCTAAATAAATTCATGGCTGCTTCGCCTTCCTCATTGCCCAATTTAGTTCGCGATCGCCTCAACCGCGCAGGGCAACGACTCAATGTGCTGCGCTGGCGGATTTATCATCACTTTGCAGTTCGGGTTCGAGAGCGTTCCTTGCGCAATCTCGACATCATCATTCATCCATCTTCTTATGATTACCGCCCTAAGCCATTAAAGGGAAATGTCTTATTTTTTCAATCAAGCGATTGGCCCAAGGGCGGTTATTGGGACTTCTATGCCAGCTGGAAAGACGTAATCAAAAACCTCCATGTGCGCCGGGTACAGGGTGGGCATGAATCGATGTTCGCCGAGGCAAACGTCGGTCCAATCATTGAGGAGCTTCGCCAAGGATTGGAAGAGGTAAGCCGAACGGAAGTGAAGTCCCACCAGGACGAAAACACCAGCGTTACTAGACAAGCGGTCGAACAACTGCATACAGTTTGAATGAGATACAGGTCTAACCCTGAATTATTCACCGAAAATGCTTAAGAATTTACTATCGAAACTGCTGCTGCTAATAGTCAGTGTAACTTTTGCCTTGGGCTTGGCCGAGATTGGTCTTCGCATTGCCCATATCGGCTACCCCGGCCTCGGCGGAAAACTGCACATTTTCACCTGGAATCCTTACACCGGCGTGTCTCTCCGTCCCGGTGCCGAAGGCATGGCGTTCCTGGAGAATACGGTTTATGTGAAGGTCAATAGTGCCGGCTTTCATGACCGTGAGCATACCAAGGAAAAACCGCCGAACACCTACCGCATAGCAGTCCTCGGAGACTCATTTACTGAAGCGATGCAAGTGCCCGTGGATAAGTCATTTACTTCTGTGATGGAGCGCGACTTAGCGGGATGCTCAGGCTTGGCGGGAAAATCCGTGGAAGCTCTGAACTTTGGAGTTTCGGGATATGGCACGGCCCAAGAATTGCTGATTCTGCAACATTACGTATGGGATTATTCGCCCGACTTGGTAGTGCTGGCGTTCTTTACCGGTAACGATGTACAGAACAATAACCGCGTCCTTCAAGACGATCCATACCGGCCCTACTTTGTCCATCAGGATGGCAAACTGTTTCTCGACGATTCTTTTCTCCAAGCTCCTGGTTGGAAGCAACAATTCAGCTGGCCGAAACTAGCCGTGTCGTGGGCAGTCGGTCACTCGCATGTGCTCCAAGTCATGGCGGCTGGCATGAACTACATTACGCGGAAGAATTCAGACGGCATCAAGCCAACGGAGATGGGATTAAACGATGCCATCTACCATTCGCCGACAGATCCGGTCTGGCAGGACGCATGGAGC
>JBEKTR010000044.1:0-16830 GCA_049515835.1 Terriglobales bacterium | reverse complement strand
AAGCGCCTTGCGCGTGAGTGAGGCCGCGGGAAAAGGTAACGGAGCTTCCGCGGCGCGTCTGGCGGCGGCGAGGCGAACGTAGTCGATGGGGACGGCGCCAAGCGCGGCCACGTCGATGCCGAGCGCATGCAGGTCCTCAAGGGCCTCACCGCTTAGAAACTCTCCGCAGACCTTATGGCGTGGTGTGGGCTCGCGTTCAATCAGCGTGACGCCTCGTCCCTTTCGAGCGTGCGCGATCGAAGCGGCACAGCCTGCCACTCCACCACCGAGGATCAGAACTTCGTCTTGCAAAGCATTGCTCCTCATTCACTTGGATGTGCAATCAATTTGTAGCGGGATTCCATATTTCTATTAGATGTCCAAAAAAAGTTTGGCGCGTCATTCTGTACAAATCGTCATTTTGGAGGGTGAGGAGCCTGCAGTGGTGAGGATAGTTGGACAGCTAGGTGGGTACGGGCCTGTGGTCAACTCGGAGTTGGAGGGGACCACCTTCGAGAAATAGAACATTTTGCAAACCCACATCTCAAAATCTCATAACCCCTAGCCGACGATCAGTCACGACGGGTGGTGAGCTCGCGCCAGTTGAGGCCGAGGTCCACGATCAGCAGCGACGCAAGGGTGAAGGCGATCACGCCGACGGCGGCGAAGACGTCGCCCAGGTGGCTCCAGTAACGCGGCCAGAGGTTGAGCACACGGCTGGAGACGAAGGTAAAGGTGACTGCATAGGAGCGCGCCATCCATTGGCGGTGCTGTGTGATTTGCCGATTGCGCGCTGTGATGAAGGCGGCGGTGGTGCAGACCATCCAGGCGGCGGCCTGCATGGAGGTTCCGGGAAGACCCGGGCGGCCGGCTGCGAGAGCGATCCCCGTGAAGGAACCTATAAACACGCAGATGACGTAGATGCGGCCGAGGATGCGATGGAGTTGGAGGTGACGCTGGCGGATCCGCGAGGAGAAATTGATGGGACCGATCAATAGAGCGAAGATTCCGGCGAGTGTATGCGGGATGAGGAGACGGTGGTCGGCAATCACCTGCAGACGGTAGGCGTGATACATCGGATAATCGGTGATGAGGAGCAGCTCTGAGGTAATGAAGACGAAGAGTATGGTGAGACCAATCGAGACCCAGAGAATAGTCTTGAATCTTGAACCGGCTGAACTGGGCGATAGCAGAGTAGAAATTGGCATTATTCGCTTCTCAGATGGTTAGACGTGATCAAGTGCGCCATGAGGGCGACGGGGGCGAGAGGCTTCATATCTTAGCTCTTTGAGACGAGATCTTTAGTTCTTTTGATAGCACTTCGCAGGAAGGCAATAGGATGACGATTTGTTCATGAAGGATGCAATCACCGGAGGGGCGGCTGGCCCACCTTTACGTTTTTTGTAAAGGTGGGCACTCCAAGCCAGGACACAATCGTCCCCGGCAGTATAAATCGGACGAGTTTTTTGGGAGTGTCGAGAAGAACGCTTTCTCAGCGCTGGACGCGATTCCTGTCAGGCCACGGGCTTCAGCCCTGCCGCCACCGACGAAACACAATCACGCCCCGTACGGGCGCAACCACTCTCTACTTGCTCATCGCCATTTGCGTTCTCTGGAAGTCCACAATCATCGTGATGCGCGCTTCCGTGGCCACGCCATTCGGCGTGTAGGGTTTGAAGCGCCATTGCTTCGCAGCGTTATACGCGGACTGCACCAGCGCCAGCGGCCCGCGAATTAATTTCAGCTCCTGCACACTGCCATCGCGCGCAATCGACGCCTGGAACACCACCGGCCCTTCAATCCCGCTCTTCACCGCTTCTTCCGGGTACCGCGCCGCCACTTTCTTTATCAGCAGCATCTCCGCCGAATCTTCCGGCAAGTCCACTGGGTGAACCGGGCCCGCTTGCATCGAACCCGGTTGGACCAATCCAACCGAAGTCGGCGGCGCGCCAGCCACAGTCATGCTCGGGATGGCCCGCAACGGCATCGGCGAATACAAACTCGCCGGCACGTTCGGATCACTCGCCGTGGGAATACTGGGGGAGGGCTTGGGCGTCATGACCGTTTCGTAATCGTTTACATCTTCGCCTGCGTCTTCAGAGAAATTTGCCCGCTGCAAACGCCCGCGAGATTTTCGGTGATACACCGGCGTGATTGTGATGTTGGGATCGTCTCCCAGCATGAAATTCGTGTCGTCAACCACTGCCTCTTCTACCGCTTGATTCATCGCATCGCTCGACGTCAATGCGAGCGCGAGCCGATTTCGCATCAAAGGCTCACGGAAGTGATAGACAGCAAAGCAGATAGCCACAATCGCCGCTGCGCCGAGGATGCACAAATCACGCATTTTTGTGCTTTTTGCCCTGCGCACGCTCTTCATTTCACGCGCCGCGTGCTTGTAAGTATCGGCAAGGATTGAACTTGAATCGTCTAACGCATCCGCTGCATTCTGCTGCAAAACAGCATCGCGCAGCCACGATTGCCGGGACGCACTTTCGCTCAATATTCGCTTTTCGCGTAAAGTCTGGGGATTTTCGGCCCCCCCAAGCGAGTTCCCACCGGCCACATATTCCCTATCTTCATTCTCCGGGACCGTTAACCAGCTTTGCATGCGCTCTAGAAAACTGTCCCGCGTAAGCAATATCCGCTTGATCGAATTCGCGACAAGCGGTTTGCTTAGAATAAGATCCGCGTCCGCCGGGGTCTCATCATGCGCGCCCGCCAGGACAATCGCAAAGGGCAGGCGCGCCTTTAATTCTTGCGCGGTCTTGAGCAGGAAAACCGCCTCCGCGCCTTCGCTCCAATCGGCGACAATCACTTCAAAATCGCGCGCGGTCAACGCTTCGAGCGCTGAAAAGATGTCCGCGCAAGGCTCGGGCAATAGCTCTAAATCATTGAAGACGCGAGCCATCGTGGCACGTACAGAAGCGTCGGGACTAAAGATAAGCGCTTTCGGGGGCATCGGAACATTAGATTAGATTTATGCTGCCCGCTCGGCAAGTATCCGGGGGCCCTTCGGGACGCGTCCGCATGGCCAGTAACGTATTTGTTCTGATTACCTGCCCATTACGCGCGCGCGACGCGGCGTTGGGCATTGTACAATTCTCCGCAAAGTCTTCAGACATTATCTCAAGGGGCCTCAAAATGAATATGAATGCTCGCAACGGCTTAGGCCGCGTGCTGGCGCTGGCGCTGAGCATGGCCACGCCGCTTTCCAGCTTTGCCGATTTCAAATACACCGAAACTACACAACTGACGGGCGGCTCGATCTTGAGCATGGCGAAGTTCGCGGGCGCGTTCAGTCATGACGCGCGCAAGGCTACGGACCCGGTTGAGACCACGGTCATCGTGAAAGGCAACCGGATGGCGCGCATCAACCCGGACCACACTTCCATTATTGATCTCGATGCGGAGACCTTCACGGAGATTTATCCAGCGAAGAAGCAATATACGGTGATGACGTTTGCAGAGATGAAGCAGCAGATGGAAGCGGCGATGCAACAGGCACAGGCGGAGCAGGCGAAACAACAGGCGTCGCAGGCTCAAACCACAAATGACGGCAAGCCGATGCCGCAAATGAAATTCACGGCGAAGGTGACGGACACGGGCGCGAGCAAACAAGTGGCGGGACTGGACGCGAAAGAAGCGATCCTGCGGATGACCATGGATGCGACGGACCAGCAGAGCGGACAGACGGCGTCCATGGCGATGAACAACGATATGTGGATGGTGCCCGACATTCCGGGCTATGACCAGGTGCGCGAGTTCAACAAACGGTTCGCGGCGAAGATGGGCGACACATTCAGCGGGGCGATGAGTTCGATGCGGTCGATGATGGCGCAGCAGCCGGGCATGCTTTCGGGCATGGGCGACATGATGAAAGAGATGCAGAAGCTGAAAGGGATTCCAGTGTCGCAGGTGATGCGCATGGGCATGGCGGCGAACGGGAAAGAACTGCCGTCCGCGTCGGAAGCGCCGCTGCCGCCGCAACCGAACGGACCGAGTGGAAGCGACATTGCCCAGAACGCTGCGAACAACGCTGCGAATTCGGCAACGAATACGGCGACGTCGAATGCAGAAAATTCGGTGGGAAGCCACATGGGAAGCTTTGGCGGCGTAGCGAGCAGCCTTGGCGGATTCGGCGGCTTCCACAAAAAGAAGCCCGCGCCGGCTCCGGCCGCTGCGCCCGCGGCGGGCGCTCCGGCGGATTATTCCGTGCTGATGGAATCGACGACGCAGATGACGGGATTTTCGTCGGCATCGGTGGATGGGTCGGCGTTTGCAGTGCCCGCGGGATACGCGAAAGTGGCGGCGAACGATTATCAGAAGAAGTAGGAAGTGATTTCCATGTCTCGCAAAGACGGCGAGACCCTTCGACTTCCCCCTTGGCTACGCTCGGGGCTTCGGCAAAAACCGGGCAGGCTATGGGGCACCCGGCATTTCTTCTTTCCTAAATCGGGAGAGCGCCGCAATTATATTTTCTGGCCGATGATTAAATCGTCAGAACCAACCTCTACAATTCGTTATGCAGACGGTGTTTGGAGGGTGTTACCAGTGGGTACTGGACGCCGCCTGTCAAGCGGTCGAGTGGCTTAGTCAGCCACTAGGGTTCGAGTCCCTCGCCCTCCGTTCGTCACTCGACCAATGCAAAATTGCTTGACAACATAGGCGGCCTGACTATCATTAAAGTTGACAGGCGGCAGATGCGGTACCCACTTTTAAAGCCCCGGATGACTACCGGGGCTTTTGCATTTCCAGCATATCCGCGATGGATTGCTCGGCGTGAAGTATGTTGCCTTTAAGTTATAGCCGCAGCGAATTCCTTCGCAACTTCGGGCGGAATCGAAGTGCGTGGCGAACGATCATCAGAAGAGGTAGTAGGTGATTCCCATGTCTCGCAAAGACGGCGAGCCCCCTTGGACTACGCTCAGGGCAAGCTATCGGGCGCGCGGCATTGAGCATCGTACGAACTCCTTTATAGGCCGGAGGAATCTTCGAGGAACACGAGGTCTTTCGACTGCGCGAGTGCATTCGAGCCCGAATGCACTCACTTCGCTCAAGATGACAAGGTGGTTAGGACATCCGACGGAGCTTAATTCAGCCCTAAGGCTGTTTTTAAGGCGTGGTCCAACTCGGCGAGTTTGGAGGGCGACAGAGCCCCGACGTAATGCGTCAAGTCGGTCTTGAGAAGGCTGCCGAGGTTGTCGCACATAATCCAACAGTCGTGCTTGAGTCCCTCGTCCGGGCCGACCGGCACCTGCGTGGAAAGACCGACGGCATTCGAGAATACCGGGGCGCAGACCACCGTCGAAAAAGCTGAATCAATTACGATTTGCCGGCTCACGATGACGAACGTCCGGTATTTTTTGGGGTCTCCGACCGGTTTGAATACTCGATAAAGATCGCCGCGTCTCATATTAGATTTGACCCTTAAAGCTTTAGATTTTGACCCTTAAAAGCTTTTAACCCCCTAAAGCTTTGGCTCTTAAAGCTTTGGCTCTTAAAGCTTTGACCATTGAGCTTCGACAATAGACCTGGCGTGAATCACTCGGCTGTGAATCAGTCAGGATCCGCGTCTGTGAGCCAGGTGCGGGCCTGATATTGCAATGCGTCTTCGGCCTCGGCGTTTAGTTTGCCGGCGTTTGCATTGATAAGCGCCAGGTCCCGCGCCTCGATTGCCGCCCGTGCGCGTTTCTTCAAATAATCGCGCAGCACCGCTTCGATGAAAGCAGAGCGAGAGGATGTAGAGCCGGCGAGCTTGTCGATGCGGGCCAGGACATCCTGCGAAAGTGTGATGGATGTCTTCTCTTTCATACTACCAATATACTACCAATGTAGAGTTCTCATCCACCGTGAAAGCAGCGAGACCCTTTGACTGCGCTCAGGGCGGGCTAGGGCACCCCGGCATTTAGCCCTATAGAAAATGGCGATTATGCCGAAGGAAATGGCATGACGGTCGCAGAGCTTGTGCAGGGTTTGATGAATACTCAAGAGGCTTCGGTTCTTGGGGTCGAGAAGATTTTCGCAATGGAGGTCAAGCTGTCTGACACGAAGTCGGTGGATAGCGCGGAAATTGCAAACGGACCAGATGGGGCTTTCTCCGTTTATCTGTCAGACAAAGACCAATAGTTGTGATTATCCAAAAGCAGATTCCTACGCGCGCCCTCGTCGCTGATGCGACTGCGGATGGCTCGGAATGACAAGGTGGCTGGGGCTGATGAGATGCGCGCGAGGTTCCTCGGCTCGCTGGTGAGAACGCGAGCCTTCGGAATGACAGTTGCTACGTTTTGAGTAGCAACCCTTGGCATTGGGTTCAAGTGCAAGCCGCCATGTGCAGAGGCTATTAGAAGGGATTCGTGTGGATGATTGTCAGATTCCGTTTGCCGCTGAGCTTCCAATCGAGGCTGAGATTAAGAATGCAGCCAGTCGTGCGCGAGAATTTCTTGCAGATGAGCAATTATTGTGGCTTCTGCAAATTGCACGGATTGCCTTTCGTCGTGGATGGTTGGATGAGGAAGCCGAGAACGAGTTGGGGTTGCGCGATGAAGATTTGAAGGAACTGTGCGAAGCGTTGGAATTCGCGCTTGATGAAAATGTTGTCGACGGCCGCTTCAATGCTTGATGATGGCGTACTGCCCGGGTGTGACGAAACGCAGAAATCCCAAGTCGCGAAGTATCTGAAGTTGCTGGCGAATTTTCGGTCTTACGTGCTGATTATGAGGATGGAGCGCTTGTAGCTCGTCGGCGTATTCATAGGCTTCACTCAGAGTGAAGTTGTCTTTGCCTATTTCCCGAACAATTTTAAGAACGTCGAGGGTCCATCCGCGAGTTTCTGGGCGCACATTGGACAGGGCACGCATTTCGTCGAACCTGCGGCGGACGTCTTTGGTCGGGAGGGCGATGCCGTCGGATACGAGGCTGATGCGTCCGTCGGCGACGATATCCCCGAGAAGAATGTTGCAGCCCACCCAACCGGCGCGCTTCGCATCCGGGCCGAGTGGTTTCCTTTTTTCGATGATGCTCTCCGAGAAGAAAAAGCTCGGCACCAGGAGCAGGTTGCTCACGGCCCAATCGTTGGAATATTGAAGAAAAAGCAAATTGGGTGTCCGGTCTTGGCGGATGGCCCGAATCATCGGATCGTAAGCGGCGTCGGTGATTTTGCTGGTATATGCGTTCCGCCTGCTCTTGAGTTGATAAGGCTGCTCGCACTTCGCGCAGAAGAAGTCCACGGTCGCGGCATTCGCTTTGGCTTTGCGGAGCGTGTTGGAGGGGCAGGCGGCGCAGTACAGCTCCCGTTCGCACCAATCCTCGGTGAGGATGCGGGCGATTTGCGAGCGCGATTTATAGGATGCGGCGAGGTCCGGTTGGCATTGGAGATTCATTTGCGGGTAACAGTTTATCCGAGTGGGGACGCGGGGGTGTCGCGCACATTTTGGGGTTGAAGGCGCGCGCGCCTTAGGGATGACAAAAGTGGTTGAGATGCGGCAAAGGGCGGCGGACAGAAATGCCCGCGCCACACGAGCAAAAGCAGGTTCCTCCGTGCGCCGTCGCGTGCGCTCCGGCTTAGTCGGAATGACACAATTCAAAAAGTCATTAATTATCCAAAAGCAGATTCCTACGCGCGTCGGAATGACAAGGTGGTTGGAGTCCTGCGAGGCGCTGACGTTGTTGGCGCGCCCGGCTGCATTCCCACAGAAGATGCATAGGCCCCCGTCGACTTCGCTCCGGGCAGGCTGCGGGGCGTCCGGTTGTCCGGCATAATTCCTTATTTGTGAGAGGTTTACGTGTCATGACAATATCGTCGGACAACCCTGTCATGACGATGTGTTCCGAAAGGAACGTTAGGCGGGAATGCCATCGCTGCGGAGTGACAAGATGGTTGGTGCGGGTCCTTTGATCTCGTGTTAACATCGCTCCGGCGCCATGTCGGGCACTCGGGACCTGGCGTGGTTAAGGATTCACATTGCCTTGTTGAGCGGCAGTTTTCCTCGAGAGGGACGAAGCACCCCGCAGGCGAGTCCCGTTTGCCGAAACAGGTAAGAATTGGCAGGAAAGTAGTTGGTTTCGTGGCGCGTTCTTTCAGACAGGGCTAAACTTCTCCAAAATTAAAAACCGGCGAAGCAAGAATTGAAGCGCTGGGTGAAATTGGGAGATCGTTAATGTAAGCCGTGGCTGTGCAATAGAGCATACGCGCTGTCCGGATCTCAGAGGGGCGTTCGGAAATTGCCAGACCGGATTTGCCCGATGTACTGAAGGTTCCAGTGAGTAGTGAAGCGGAATCCCGCATTGTCCGCAGCTACCGGCTCTTTTCCCAAGGAGCTGGTGTGCTAGCTGTGGTTGTTGGCAGTCTCGCGCTTTTGGGATGGCTGCTCAACATTCCAGCCCTAACCAGCATTATTCCTGGCCTCGCCACCATGAAGCCGAACACCGCGCTATGCTTCGTGCTCGCGGGAGTGTCCCTGTGGCTGATTCAGTCGCATTCCGGTGATGGGAACGGCCTGGGGTTCCGAAATATCCGCGCGGCGCGGATGCTGGGTGGTGCAATCGGACTGGCGGGGCTGCTCACACTGCCGGAGTATTTCTTCCATCTGAGTCTGGGCTTCGATGACGTCCTGTTTCACCGGACGCTGCTAGCCACTGGAGTTCTTCATCCAGGCCGCATGTCAGGCGCCACAGCGTTGGGTTTCCTTCTTCTGGGCTCAAGCCTATTGTTCACCAGTGACCGCAGGCCCTACCTGGCCCAAGGTCTCGCCCTGCTCACATCTCTGAACGGGTTTGTAGCGTGCGTCGGCTACCTGATGGGTGCGCGTGCTCTCTATGACGTACCCGCGTATTCGTCCATCGCGCTGCACAGCGCCATCCTGTTTGCGGTGTTGGGGCTGGCTGTTCTTGCGGCCAGACCGGGGCTGGGGGTGATGGTTGCCGTCACCAGCGAATACATGGGTGGGGTAATGGCGCGGAGAGTTTTGCCCTTCGTGATAGCCCTGCCGATATTGTTCGGCTGGCTCCGGTGGCGCGGCCAGCTCAGCGGCATTTATGGCACAGAATTTGGCATCGCCCTCCGCACCCTGGCCGAAATCGTAACCTTTGCCACGCTGCTGTGGTTAAGCACGGTGTGGTTGAACCGGGCTGACCAGGAACGCCGCGAATTCCAGCGGCGCAACTACGATCTGATATCCATCGTCGCGTCTTCCGACGACGCCATGCTGAGTCTGGATCTGTCGGCTACGATCATCAGCTGGAATCGTGGCGCCGAGAAACTGTTCGGCTATAGCGCAGAAGAAATTATTGGCCAAACGATCGCGACCATCATTCCGCCGGAACTACAAGAGGAAGCCAAGGAATTCCTCGGAGGGATTCGCGAGGGGCGTACGGTGGCTCGTGAGCAGACCGTGCGGCGCCACAAGGATGGGAGTCGGGTCTATGTGTCTCTGGTCGTTTCGCCGGTGCGAGATTTCGATGGCCGGATTGTGGGCTCAGCTGCGGTTGCGCACGATATCAGCGAGCGCATGCGGGCACGGGAAGCGCGCGAACGCCTGGCCGCTATCGTCGATTCGTCCGACGACGCCATTATCAGCAAGAACCTTGACGGGACGATCACCGCGTGGAACTCCGGCGCCGAGAAGTTGTTTGGCTACCGGGCGTCGGAAGCTATGGGCCAGCCCATCTTGATGCTTTTGCCACCAGACCGGGCAAATGAGGAGGCGGAGATTCTAGCCCGGATCCGCCGCGGGGAAAGTGTCGAGCATTTCGAGACGGTGCGTCTCCACAAAGACGGCCACCAAATGGAGGTTTCCGTGACCATCTCGCCGATAAAAGACGGCAGTGGCCAGGTTGTCGGAGCCTCCAAAATTGCGCGCGACATTACGGCGCGCAAGCAGGTGGACGAGGAACTCGCGCGCTCGAGACAGGCCCTGGAAGTAAAGACGCTTCTACTGCAGTCAGTGCTGGATAGCATGTCGGAGGGGTTGATCGTGGCCGATGAGCAGGGGAAATTCATCGTATGGAACCCCGCCGCGGAAAAGATAGTTGGGCTCGGTCCCGCTAACATTTCTAGCGAGGATTGGACCGGGCACTACGGCCTATTTCTGACCGATCGAGTAACGCCATTTCAGGCCGACCAAACTCCGCTGGCGCGCGCCATTGAAGGCGAGTCAAGCAGCGCCATCATGTTTGTACGCAATCCGGAAGTCGATGAAGGCGTTTTCATCGAAGCCTACGCCAGCCCTTTGAAGGACACACACGGAACGGTGCGTGGCGGAGTAGTGGCATTCCGCGACATCACTGTACGGAATCGGGCTGAGGAAAGGTTGCGGGAATACGAGAGAGTCGTGGAGAGCGTGGAGGACATGATTTTGGTGCTGGATCGGGAGTACCGCTATGTGATCGCCAATCGTGCATTCCTCAATTACCGGTCAAGGAAGAAAGAAGAAGTAATCGGGCATCGAGTGGACGAAATACTGGAAAAGGACGCCTTTGTATCGATTGTCAAAGCAAAGATGGACCAGTGTTTCCAGGGCAATGTCGTCCGATTTGAGTTGGATTACAACTATCCTGATCGGGTCGCGAAGACTTTGTTCACATCGTATTTTCCTATCGAGGGTGCTAATGGTATAGACCGCATTGCCTGTATCCTGCGCGACATCACCGAGCGCAAACGGTCTGAGGCGGCTCTGCGGACATCGGAAGAAAGATTCAGCAAAGCTTTTCGCAACAGCCCGTTGGCAATCACGATCGCGACGGAAGTAGAGGGCCGTTATCTGGACGTGAATGACGCGTTCCTCAACATGGTGGGCCGCGAGCGTGCCGAAGTGATCGGCCGCACCGGATTGGAGATTGGCATTTGGGCACAAGAATCGGAACGAGCTGAAATGCTCCGGCAGTTGACGGAGACCGGACGAGTAACCGAGTTCCGCAAGCAACACAAGACCAAGGCGGGAGAGATTCGGGAAACGGAGGTATCGGCGGATCTGATCGAACTGAACGGGCAAAGCTGCGTGCTGGCCATCGTACGGGACATCACGGAGACGCAGCGTCTGGAAGCGCAGTTCCGTCAAGCTCAGAAGATGGAGGCCGTGGGGCGCTTGGCGGGGGGCGTGGCCCATGATTTCAACAACTTGCTGGGAGTGATTCTCGGCTATAGCGATCTCGCGCATGGTCTGATCACGCCAGAGAGCGCGGCGAACCGGTACATGGAGCAAATCAAGAAAGCTTCGCACCGGGCTGTAGGACTGACGCGGCAACTCCTGGCATTTAGCAGGCAGCAGGTAGTCTTTCCCAAAATACTGGATCTGAATGAAGTGGTGCAAAACGTGACGACGATGCTGCAAAGACTGATCGGCGAGGATGTCGCCATGTCTTTCCATCCGACGGCCTCGCTGGGCAGCATTCATGCGGACCCAGGCCAGATTGAGCAAGTCCTGATGAACCTGGTGGTGAATGCGCGCGATGCAATGCCGAGTGGAGGCGAGATCATTATCGAGACGGCGCATGCGGAACTGGATGAGCATTACGTTTCTATGCATCCGGGCGCTCATATCGGGGAACATGTCGTTTTGGCGGTAAGCGATACTGGTTGCGGTATGGACGAGACAACCAAATCAAAAATCTTCGAGCCCTTCTTTACCACCAAGGGCGTCGGGCAGGGGACGGGTCTTGGACTCTCCACGGTGTACGGAATTGTGAAGCAGGGCGGGGGCACGATCTTCGTGTATAGCGAGCCGGACAAGGGCACAACTTTCAAGATTTATTTTCCGAGGGTGTCAGGAGAAGCAGAACATATAGAACAGCCCGAGGTGAAAGGCGAATTTCCGAGGGGGACAGAAACGATTCTGGTGGTAGAGGACGATGAGTATTTGCGCGAGCTGAATGTCTCGATGCTGCAAAGCGCTGGTTACCAAGTCATCTGTGCAAACAACGCGGAAGCCGCGCTGGAAATAGTGAAGGCTACCGACCGGGAAATCGACCTCTTACTAACAGATGTCATCATGCCTGGAAAAAGCGGGGTTGAGCTGGCCACGTTGGCCAAGGCAATTCGTCCCAATCTCCACTCTTTATTTGTGTCGGGATATACCGGCGATGTGGTTGCGCTGCGAGGCGGCCAGATTCCGGAGGCCACGTTCCTGGAGAAACCGTTCACCAGAAGTTCGCTGCTCAAGAAAGTTCGCTCGGCCTTGCAAAGCTGAGAGGCGCCGGTGCGAGGCGAGGGCGGCAATCGCCTTAACATAGTTAGCCAAAAGCAGATTCCTACGTTTATTCTCGTCGCTAACGCGATTACGGATGCCTCGGAATGACAAGGTGGTTTTTTTGATGCTGGAAACTCAAAAGCAGGTTCCTCACCGCTGAAGAGGATTCCGAATGACAAGGTGGTCGGGGTGGTGGTAGAACTGTCGAGCCGGGTGCGACAGGACGGGTGAGGACACCCGTCCCTACGTAGTGGAGGCGATGGCGCCTAAGCTAAACAGCAGGTCCCTCCACTTTGCGGATCATCGCGTTGCGATGATGCGCTCCGGTCGGGATGACAGAGTTGGGAGTCCGAAGGAGATGCGCGCAAGATTCCTCGCCCCGCCAGTGAAAAGCGCGGGGCTTCGGAATGACAAGCGGGCCTGATTTACATGCTGCTGTTGTTTTTCATACCGCTGTCTTTGGCCATCTTGAGCGAGTTCACGTGGACAGAACCTTTGTCGCTGTTGACATCGGCATGCAGGACGACGTGATGGCCTTCGTGGCCTTTAACGGCGTCGGGATTGTCGATGGTCCAGCTCTTGCCGTCTTTATCAGAGGTGAAGGATTTGCCGTCATCACTGATTTTACCGACAATGTGTCCGCCCTTGGCGGGGGCGGTGGCTGTTGCACTGCCCTGGCTCATGTTGCCGCCCATGTTGTCTTGAGCGAACAGTGTTCCGGTTGTACAAACCAGCGCGACTGCAAATGTAAGAGCTAAAAGAGTTTTCATGTTGTTCTCCTGAACCCGTTAGATTTTAGCCAGAAAAGGGTCTGGGCGTTAGATGCAAGTTCGTGGTAAGCGGCGACACAGGTTAGAGGATTTTAAGGATGATGATTTAAGCAAGGCAAATCATGCAGTTACAGAGGGCGAAATGAATATTCGATGCTTCTTTTATATGTGGATCGCTATAGCGACGCTGGCCGGTCAGAGTTCGGCGGTTAGCAGTGGGAGAATTCTTTACGACTTTACGGGCGGAAACGATGGCGGAGATCCGGCGACGAGTTTGGTTTTCGACGGCTCGGGCAACGCGTATGGAACGACTGTGGTGGGCGGGGATTTCGGATATGGCGCAGTGTTTGAAATGAAACGGTCGGGCACGAAATTTCAGGAAGTGGTGCTCTATAGTTTTTCCGGCTTGGCGGATGGAAAAAATCCGTATGGCGGCGTGATATTTGACGGGGCTGGGAATCTTTATGGGACTACCGTGGCCGGGGGCTCGGGTGAAACATGCAGCGGGGATGGATGCGGGGTGGTTTACAAGTTGACGCCCGCGGGAAGTGGATGGACGCAGAGCGTGCTCTACAATTTCGCCGGCGGGAATGACGGCTTTGGGCCGGGCGGCGGATTAGTATTCGACAAAGCGGGAAATTTGTACGGGACCACTCCGGATGGAGGAGCCTATTCGGCGGGAACAGTTTATGAAGTGTCCCCTGCGCAGGACGGAAGCTGGACAGAGAAAGTGATCCACGCATTCACGGGTGGGGATGACGGTTCGACCGGGTCGCTGGGGTCATTACTGATTGACGCCAAGGGAAATCTTTATGGCGTGACTGAGTTGGGCGGGAAATTTAGCGAGGGAACAGTTTTTAAACTAGGACTTTCGAACGGCGCCTGGAAGATGACCACGCTTTATGCGTTCGGCGGAGAGCCGGATGCAGGGTTTCCTTATGGTGGATTGAACGGGGATACGAAGGGCAATGTGTATGGAACGACTTACTACGGCGGGCAGAATGGGCTGGGTTCGGTTTTCGAATTGAATTCGCACGGGCAAGAGAGCGTGATTTACAGTTTCCAGGCGGGCAATGATGGAAATTCGCCGACGAGCACGCTGGTGTTCGATAAGGCGGGAAATTTGTATGGCACGACTTCTGCGGGCGGAAATGCAGGATGCGATTGCGGGACGGTGTTTGAGTTGACACTGCAGCAAGGGGCTTGGTCGGAGACGGTGTTGCACCGGTTTGGGAACACGCCGGATGGGGCGAATCCTTATTACGGGATGAGCTCGGACGCGCAAGGCAATTTGTATTCGACGACAGCCGCCGGCGGATTGAGCGGGCAAGGCATAGTATTTGCATTCCGGCCGTAAGGCGGCATTTCGACAACATCTTCTAGTCATTGTGTCGAGCTGTGCTCGACTGGGCAGATGAGGAAGCAGCTTGCGCGCCGCTACGCTCCTCGGAATGACAAGGTGGCTTCGGGCGATGGTGCCGCGCACAAGGTTCGTTCGCTGGCCTTGGAACGACAATCCGAGTGAGCAACGGCCCACCTTGTTGGGTGTCTGTTGGTTTGCTTTCCGAGAATATAATTCCCCAGTACTTCTTTGCGATGTTCCTTCTTCGCGATGTTCCTTCAAGGAGATTCCATTTGATTTCACGACGGCGGTTTATCGAGCAGACCGGTTTGGCAGCCGGTTCTTTCCTGTTGATCAACAAATTTTTGAGCGCGGCTCGTGCTGAAGATATGGCCGCGACGGACCCGAAATTACTAGAGCGCGCGAAAACGCTGCTGCGCAAAGCTCCTTTGATCGATACGCACAATGACCTGCCTTCGATGTTGCTGGAAACCAAGGCCGGGGATTTGACCGCGTACGACATGGGCCGGGTGCAATCGGCGCTGTGCGCGGATGTTCCGCGGCTGCGCGAAGGCTGCGTTGGAGCGCAGTATTGGTCGGTATTTGTGGAGTCGGCCACACAAACAACGCACACCGCACTGCATGAAGCGCTACGAGAGTTCGACGTGACGCTGCGCTTGATACGGAGCCAGGCGGATTTCGAACAGGCCAGAAGTGCCGATGACATTGAGCGGATTCATAACTCGGGCAAAATTGCCTGCCTGATGGGCGTCGAAGGCGGCCACATGATCGAGAATTCTCCGGCGGCGTTGCGCGTGTTCTACGAGCTGGGGGCGCGCTACATGACGCTGACGCATTGGGACAACATTGATTGGGCGGACGCGGCGACGGACCGTCCGCTGCACTATGGGTTGACTGAGCTGGGCGAAAGCATTGTGAAAGAGATGAACCGTCTGGGCATGTTTATTGATCTCTCGCATGTGAGTGCCGACACGATGCGCGACGCGCTGCACGTGACACGGGCACCCGTAATCTTTTCGCACTCGGATGCGTTTGCGATCGACCCGCATCCTCGTTGCGTGCCGGATGATGTGCTGCGGCTGCTTCCAGCAAACGGCGGGGTCATCCATGTAAGTTTCATTTGGCAATTTGTTTCGACGCAGTATCCCCAGTGGCAGGCGAAGCGCGATGCAGCGTTGCGCGAGTTGCATGCGCGGCTGGAGAGCGATGAAGCCATCACGAAGGCGATGGTTGAGTGGGACAAGGAGAATGCGCCGCGAGGGACGTCGGCCAACGTCGCGGATCATATCGATCATATTCGGCAAGTTGCGGGAATTGACCACATAGGAATTGGCGCCGATTTTTTTGAAGCCGGGCCGGACATGATGGTGAACGGACTGGGAGATGTGACGAGATATCCGTATTTGTTTGCGGAGTTGCTGCGACGGGGCTACTCCGACGACGACGTTATGAAAATTGCCGGACGGAACCACCTACGGGCGATGTGGCAGATGGAAAGAGTTGCAACGGAGTTACAGAAGGCCGAAGCGCCTCTGATGACCGAAGGGCTGCGAGAGAAGTGGCAGGTGAATAAGTAAGTGCGATCTTGGTGGCGGCGCGTGGACTCGAACCACGGACCTACGGATTATGAGACCGTCGCTCTAGCCACCTGAGCTACGCCGCCACTGTAGAGACAAACCAGTATTTTAACAGACGAGCAACGAGCACCGTCTTCTATCAAGTCTCGACCAGGAGCTGCGAAGGGCCAGAAATTGATTTAATCTGAGTGCGTGGAGGCATGGCTATGGAGCTCCTCAGTTTATTTTTTCTGCCGATTTTCGGTTTTGGCTTTGTGATTTACTTTGTGCCATTCATTATTGCGCTGGCCAAAAGCAAACGGAATACACTCACAATTTTTCTTATCAACTTCTTTCTTGGTTGGAGTTTGATTGGATGGATTGTGGCGCTGGTGATGGCGTTGCGAGACGACGCTCCGCCAGTGCGGGTATAACAAGAGATTTCTCGGAGCTGAAGGGGATTCGGATCGACTGAAAATCATGAAAACGATTGCCGTAATTCCTGCGCGTTTGGCTTCCACGCGTCTTCCCCGCAAAATGCTGCGAGAAATTGCGGGCGAGATGTTGATCTCGCGGGTGTACGGAGCGGTGCGGGCAGCATCCAGGCTGGCGGATGTGATTGTCGCCACGGATTCCGATGAGATCATGCAGGTTTGCCGGGCGCAGGGATTCCATGCGCAGATGACGTCGTCTTCTCATCGCAGCGGGACGGAGCGAGTGCACGAAATTGCGCAGAACGTTGACGCGGATGTTTATTTGAACATTCAGGGTGATGAGCCGCTGACACGGCCAGAGCACATTGCATCGCTGATGGAAGTTATGGCAAAGCCCAACGTGGAGGTGGGCACGCTGATGACGGTGGCTGGGGCGGAGGATGTGAACAATCCGAGTGCGGTGAAAGTGGTGACGGATTTGTCGGGAAAGGCTTTGTATTTTTCGCGGGCAACAATTCCGCACGATCGCGATGGAACGAAGCC
>JBEKTR010000043.1:0-16946 GCA_049515835.1 Terriglobales bacterium | reverse complement strand
GCTCAACGTCCCCATTAAAGGCGTATCGCTCAATGGTGTGCCTTTGAATTGCCCACCGCAAACCTGCGACGACAGCGAGCAAGCCATCGACATTGAGATGGCCATCGGCATGGGCCCGGCCTTAAGCCAGGTTGTGGTGTATGTTGGCAACAGCGACGTTTCTATCTTCAATCAAATGGCGGTCGATAATACTTCGAAGACAATCAGTTGCTCCTGGGGATGGCCCGACGACGAGAAAAGCCTCGACCCGATTTTCAAACAAATGGCCTCGCAAGGGCAGACGGTTTTCGTAGCAACGGGGGACAACGGCTCCGGCACCCCAGGCGATGTCGTCTGGCCCTCCGATGATCCGTACGTCGTTGCCGTCGGCGGCACAGACATCGTTACTACCGGGCCCGGCGGCGCCTGGCAATCCGAAACGGGATGGAACGGCAGCGCCGGTTCGATCGACAAGAACGGAATCCCGATTCCGGCGTATCAAAAATTGAATGGCGTCATCAATTCCAGCAATAAAGGTTCTACCACGCTGCGCAATTATCCGGACGTCTCCGCCGAAGCCAACACCAACCAATACAGCTGCTATGACGGCGCATGCTACGAAGGCAACGGTGGCACCAGTTTTGCCGCGCCGCAATGGGCCAGTTTCATCGCCTTAGTGAACGAAGGGTTCGTCGCCAAAGGCAAGCCAACCGTTGGATTCCTGAATCCGACTCTCTACCGCATCGGAGTTAGCAATGCCTTTGCCAGCTACTTCCACGACATCACTAGCGGCAGCAACGGCGGCTACAACTCGGTCAAGGGCTATGATCTCGTTACCGGCTGGGGTAGCCCGGTCGGCAAAACGTCGCCAAAATAAGCCAGCGGTTGCGTAGGGGCGGGTGTCCTCACCCGCCCACATCTCTCACAACCACTTATCCTCCCGAAGGGCCGCGCTTTCACCAGTGGCCCGAGAGCCTGCCCTGAGCGAAGTCGAAGGGGATCTCGCGCGTAGCTTTTCAACTCCAACCACTTTGTCATTCCGAGCCGTTCGGAGCGAAAGCGAGAACGTGCGTAGGAATCTGCTTTCTTCCACGCTTTTCCCGCCGTCCCACCATTCATTTATCATGAATGAAGCACTCTAGGGAGTCCACGATGCCCGCTACCCAGACCCATGAAATCCTCGCTGCCAAGCGCCTCGACAATGTCCGCTACGCCATCCGCGACCTCGCCTGCTTCACCGATCAGGTCACCAAGCAGGGCCATAAAGTTCTCGCACTGAACGTCGGCGACCCGCTTGCGTTCGATTTCGAAACTCCGGCGTATCTCATCGAAGCTGTGTACAAAGCTATGCGGGACGGCAAGAACGGCTACTCGCCTTCTTCCGGCATCAAGCCCGCGCTCGAAGCAATTCGCCGTGAGGCCGAGACGAAAAAAGGTATTCTCAATATTCGGGACATTTTCATCACGACAGGCGTCAGCGAAACCGTGGATGTGTGCCTCACCGCTTTGCTCAATCCTGGCGAAAACGTGCTCACGCCGTGCCCGGACTATCCGCTTTATTCCGCCGTGCTCGCAAAAATCGGCGCCAATATAAATACCTACTATTTGAATGAAGACGACGCCTGGCAGCCCGATCTCGAAGATCTGAAAAAGAAACTCACGCCGCGCACTCGCGGCATCGTGCTCATCAATCCCAACAATCCCACCGGGGCAATTTGCTCACGCGGAATGCTCGAAAAAATTGCCGAATTCGCCCGCGAGCACAATCTCGTCGTCTTCGCCGACGAAATTTACGACAAGCTCATGATTGACGGCGACACTCACATTCCGTTCGCCTCTATCGCTCCCGATCTACCGGTCGTCACCTTCGGCGGACTGTCGAAAAATTATCTCGCTCCCGGATGGCGCATCGGATGGGGCATCGTCTCCGGCGATGAAGCCGCGCTCGCGCCCTACGTCGAAGGCATCAACCGGCTCTTGCGTTCACGCTTGTGCGCCAATCATCCCGAGCAGTACGCAATTGCGCCCGCACTCGATGGTCCGCAAGATCACTTGCCGAAAGTCATTGCCAAGCTGAAGTCCCGCCGCGACCTGACCATGCAGTGGGCAGAAAAAACTCCGCGCGTGAGCCTGGTCGCTCCTCTCGGCGCGTTTTATGCATTTCCGCGCATCGACATTCCAGAAGGGGACGACGTTTTCGTTCGCGAGTTGATCTTGCAGAAGCACGTCATGGTCGTGCACGGCTCCGGCTTCGGGCAAAAGCCCGGCTCGCAGCACTTCCGCATCGTGTTTCTCCCCGACGAGGCCACACTCACGAAAGCCTATGCATCCATCGCCGAGTTGCTCGAGGAGAGATACCGCTGACACCGAATCCGCCCCGACCACCTTGTCATTCCGAGCCGTCTGTAGCTGCCGAAGGCAGCGAAGACGTGCGTAGGAATCTGCTTTTGTAGGACTACAACCCGCTCCCACCACATTGTCATTCCGAGCCATCCATAGCTGCCGGGGCAGCGAGGATGGGCGTAGGAATCTGCTTTCAACTGCTCCCCCTACGCCGCCCGCTCCCCCCACTCCATCTGCAAGAACGCCCTCGCCGCGTGCGACAAGCTTGCATTCTTCCGATAGACAATTCGCAGCTTGCGTTCAATTCGCAAATCATTCACTGGGATGCGTACCAGTTCTCCTCGAGCAACTTCTGCTTCCACGCAAATCCCCGGCACGAGTGCCACGCCGTTGCCCATCGCCACAAACCGTTTGATCGCCTCAATCGTCGGCAATTCGATCTGCATGTGCAGCGGCGTCTTGTGCTTTTGAAACGCCTGCAACACTTTCGCCCGCAGCGGCGACGGCACATTGTGCGCAACAAAAGTTTCCGCGCCCAGTTGCTTGATGCTCACCTGATTTGCCTTCGCCAGCGGATGCCGCGGATGCACCACAAACACGAGCACATCAGTCCCTACCACCATCGAGGTCAACCCCGCATCGCCCGGATCAAACGACAGCACACCCAACTCCGCGCCATGTCGCGTCAGGTCCCCCGGAATGTGGCTCGCCAGCGATCGCTGCACCGCAATCTTGATCATCGGATACTGCCGGTGAAACTGATCGAGCACCGGCAGCAGATAGATGCATGTGTACTCATTCGCTGCGATCACCAGCTTGCCGTGCGTGAGTTGCCGCAACTCCGTCAAGGCCGCGCGCGCCTCGCCCTTCAGGTTCAACATGCGCTGCGCGTACTCTTCCAGCAAGCGCCCGGCATCCGTCAGCGTGCCGTCGCGCGATGAGCGATCCAGCACAGGCTCACCCAAATCGTCTTCCAGCTTTCGGATGGTCTGGCTCACTGCCGGTTGGGTGCGGTGCAGCGCTTTCGCGGCCCGAGAGAACCCTCCCTCGCGGACCACAGCAAGAAACGTTTCCAGTTCAAACAAATCCATGTGTCACTCCTTAATTCTCACCAACCACGTTGCCATCCCGAATCTGCACTAACCACCTTGTCATCCCGAAGGACCGCGCTTTCGCCAGCGGTTCGAGGGATCTTGCGCGGAGCAGCACGAACATCCCAACCACCTTGTCATTCCGAGCCGTTCGAAGCGTCAGCGAGAACGCGCATAGGAATCTGCTTTTCTTTCAATACCTCAATCAGCGGATTTCCATCATATAACAAATATTTATGTTACTAAAATAATTATAATATTGCGTTATCTTGCTGCCGTGGTTTCCAATGTTTGTAGCGGTTCTCCGAGTGCCGTCCCATGGAGCCTATGGCCAAGCCGAAAATTACTGTCTTCGACACGACGTTGCGCGATGGCGAGCAATCCCCCGGTTGCAGCATGACCGTCACCGAAAAGCTCTCGATGGCGCGCCAACTCGATCGCCTCGGCGTTGACGTCATTGAAGCCGGTTTCCCCATCGCCTCGCAAGGTGACTTCGAGGCAGTCCAGGCCATCGCCCGAGAAGTTCGCCGTCCAGTCATTGCCGCTCTTGCCCGTTGCACGCAAGGCGATGTTGAACGCGCCTTTGACGCGGTGCGCCATGCCGCCCGTCCGCGCATTCATTGTTTTCTCGCTGTTTCCGACATTCATCTCGAATACAAGCTCAAGATAAGCCGCGAAAGCGCCCTGGCCCAGGCCAGCGCCGCCGTCAAATTGGCCAAATCGCTTTGCGCGGACGTTGAATTCTCCCCCGAAGATGCGACTCGTGCCGGTCTCGATTTTCTTTGCGACATGGTCGAGACCGTCATTGCCGCCGGCGCCACCACCATCAACATTCCGGATACCGTTGGCTACGCTGTGCCTTCCGAGTGGACAAATATCATCCAAACCTTGTGCCAGCAGGTCAAAGGGATCGCGAGCACGACCATCTCCGTCCATTGCCACAACGATCTCGGTCTCGCCGTTGCCAATTCGCTTGCCGCGATTGACGCCGGCGCTCGTCAGGTGGAATGCACCGTCAACGGCATCGGCGAACGTGCCGGCAATGCCGCGCTCGAAGAAATCGTGATGGCCTTGCGCGTACGCGGCGACCGCATGCCTTACGCCACTAACATCGTGAGCGAAGAGCTTCATCCCAGCAGCCAGTTGCTCGCGGGCATCGTCGGTTTTCCCGTGCAGCCCAACAAAGCCGTCGTGGGCGCAAACGCTTTTGCCCACGAAGCCGGAATTCATCAGCATGGCGTCATGAGCAACCCGCTGTGCTACGAGATCATGACGCCGCAATCCGTCGGCGCTCCCGGCACACGTATCGTGCTGGGCAAGCACTCCGGCCGCAGCGCTCTGGTTCGCCGCTACGCCGAGTTAGGGGTTGAGTTGTCGCGGGCCGAGGCCGAAGCCGCTTATTGGCGCTTCATCGAGCTCGCCGACCGCAAGAAAAATATCTATGACATGGACTTGCTGTCGCTGATTGGCGCCCGCGTTGGTTCCGCGCCGACTCCAGCAAACAGGGCCATGCATGCCGTAGCTGATTAAGAATTGGAATTACGTTTATGAAATTAAAAATCGCACTTTTGCCAGGGGACGGTGTCGGGCCGGAAGTAACCGCCCAAGCCGTCAAAGCCTTGCGTACAGTCGCTGATATCGGCGGTCTCGATTTTCACTTTCGCGAATATCCTGTCGGGGGCGCTGCCATCAAGGCCAGCGGATCGCCGCTTCCTCCGGCCACGCTAGATGCCTGCCTCGAATCCGATGCCGTCCTGCTCGGCGCGGTCGGCGCGCGCGAATACGATTCGCTTCCGCCTGCTTCACGTCCTGAAGCCGGTCTGCTCGTACTCCGCAAGGCGCTCGGTGGCTTCGCCAATCTTCGTCCCGCGATTTCGCATCGCTCCATCGCCGACTGCTCTCCGCTCCAGCCTCAGATCATTGCGGGCGCGGATATTCTCGTTGTTCGCGAATTGCTCGGCGGCTTGTACTTCGGCGAACCCCGCGGTTTCGAAACCGATAACGACGAAAGCCCCAGCGCGGCTCTTAACACCATGCGCTACTCCCGCTCGGAAATCGAGCGCGTCGCACGCATCGCTTTCGATCAGGCCACACAGCGCCGCCGCAAAGTCACTTCCGTGGACAAAGCTAATGTGCTTGAAACTTCCCAACTTTGGCGTCAGGTAGTCAACGAAGTGGCGAAAGACTATCCCAACGTCGAACTCGAGCATCTCTACGTGGATGCCTGCGCCATGCACTTGATGATGACGCCGCGCCGCTTTGACGTTATCCTCACCGAAAATTTATTTGGCGATATTCTGAGCGATGAAGCCGCTGTCATCACCGGTTCGCTCGGCATGTTACCCTCAGCTACCATCGGCGGCGATGTGGATCTGTACGAACCTGTCCACGGGTCCGCCCCTGACATTGCGGGGCGCAACCAAGCCAATCCGATTGGCGCAATCTTCTCCGCGGCCATGTTGCTGCGGCACACCGCCGGGCTCGACGCGGAAGCCACCGAAATCGAACGCGCCGTGTGGGACGTGCTCAAAGACGGCCATCGGACGCTCGATTTGAAGCCGACCGGTAAGACTTTGTCTACGACTGAGATGGGCGCATTCGTCGAAAGTGCGCTGGCCGACCGCATCAGCCGCGGCCTTGCGTATCATGCGGTGTAACGACATGCCCACCACTATTTTCGAAAAAATTTGGGACGCCCACGTCGTCCACCATCCCCCTGATTCACCCCCGCTCATTTACATCGACTTGCACCTCCTGCATGAAGTGACCAGCCCGCAGGCGTTTGAAAGCTTGCGCATGACCCATCGCAACGTTCGCCGCCCCGATCTCACCTTCGCTACCGTCGATCACAACGTCCCGACGACGGCGCAACGCCAGATCATCGGCGACCCGCTTGCCGCGCAACAGATCGAAACTCTGCGCCGCAATTGCGCCGAATACAATATTCAACTCTTCGACATTCACTCCGCCGAGCAGGGCATTGTGCACGTCATCGGCCCCGAACTGGGTTTGACCCAGCCCGGCCAGACCATCGTCTGCGGAGACAGTCACACTAGCACGCACGGCGCATTCGGCGCGCTCGCTTTCGGCATCGGAACCAGCGAAGTCGAGCACGTTCTCGCTACGCAATGCCTCACGCAACAAAAGCCTCTCACCATGCGGGTGCGCTTCAATGGCGCGCTGCCGGCCTGCGTCACCGCCAAAGACATGGCTCTCGGACTCATCGCTGCTATCGGCACCGCCGGCGCAACGGGCTACGTCATCGAATACTCCGGCGAAGCTATCGGTGCACTTTCGATGGAAGGCCGTATGACGCTCTGCAACATGACCATTGAAGCCGGTGCTCGCGCTGGCATGATTGCGCCTGATGAAACGACTTTCCGTTATCTCGAAGGGCGCCGCTTCGCACCGCAAAGTGAAAACTGGCAAAAAGCTGTCTCTCGCTGGCGCAACCTAAAATCCGATGACGGCGCGCAATTCGATCGCGTCATCGACATCGATGCGACATCGCTCGCCCCATTTGTCACCTGGGGAACAAACCCCGCCATGGCCTCGGCGGTCACTTCCGCCGTTCCCAACCCGAATGAATTGCACGCCGAAGGCGAACGCCGCGCAGCCGAACGCGCTCTCGAATACATGGCCCTGCGCCCCGGCACGCCGCTTGAGCAAATTCCGATTGATGTCGTCTTCATCGGTTCCTGCACTAATGCCCGCATCGAAGACCTTCGCGCTGCGTCGCGCGTGGTTCACGGCTACAAAGTGCATGACGGAGTGCGCGCGCTCGTCGTGCCCGGTTCGCAGGCGGTCAGGCGCGAAGCCGAAGCCGAAGGCATTGATCAAATCTTCCGCTCTGCCGGATTCGAATGGCGTCAGCCCGGCTGTTCCATGTGCCTGGGCATGAACGAAGACATTCTCGCGCCCGGCCAGCGCTGCGCTTCCACCAGCAATCGCAACTTCGAAGGCCGCCAAGGGCGGGGAGGACGCACGCACTTGATGAGTCCTGCCATGGCGGCAGCTGCCGCTATCACTGGGCGCTTCACTGACATCCGCGAATGGAGATACCGCTGATGCAACCCCTTCGCCTGCACTCCGGACTCGCCGTGCCGCTCGACCGCGCCAACGTGGACACCGACCAGATCATCCCCAAGCAATTCTTGAAACGCATTGAGCGCAGCGGCTTCGGCCAGTTTCTTTTTTACGACTGGGCCCGCCACGCAAATGGCGACCACAATCCCGATTTTATTTTGAACCATCCCCGCTATCGCGGAGCCACCATTCTGCTTGCAGGAAGAAACTTTGGCAGCGGTTCTTCGCGCGAGCACGCCGCGTGGGCGTTGCTCGAGTATGGTTTCCGCATCATCGTTGCGCCGTCATTCGCAGACATCTTCCGCCAGAACTGCCACCAGAACGGGATCGCGACCGTCGTTCTTTCGGAGAGCGAAATTCAGTTGCTCATGAAACGCGCGCAGAGCCACGATGCCTATCATCTCGCCGTGGACATCGAGCGTTCGCGTATTTCCGATCTGCACGGTTTTGCCGCGCCGTTCGTGATGGACGACTTCCGCCGCCACTGCCTGCTCCATGGTCTCGATGACATCGGTCTGACGCTTCGCCACGAAAGCCACATCGCCGAATTCGAACGCAAGCGCGCGCAACGGCTTTGATCGCTTTCCAAGCGCAACAGCAGATTCCTCGTCGCAAAGCTCCTCGGAATGACAATGTGGTTGGGTGTTCAAAGAGAAACAGCTTTCCGCTCTCTTACGCAAAGCCATCCCCATTGTCATTCCGAGCCGTTCGGAGCCGAGTTAGCGGCGAGAACGCGCGAGGAATCTGCTTTTCGGACGGTTTCCCCCAAAATAAAAACGCGGCCACAAGGGCCGCGTTCAACTTTCCATCTACTTCCAGACTAGCATATTGGAGGGGGTAAACCAGACACGCTTTGGAACTTTATATTTCCCGCGCAATGAGCAACATGCCGCGACTTTCGCTTTTCTATCCTCTTGACAGGGTTTTCCACAGAAAAGTTATGCACAGGATGGTTATAGATCACAAAGGCTTGGTTAAGAAATAAAAAGGGCGGACGAGGCGTCCGCCCTTATAGAAAACACAAGCGCTATTGCAAGCCGAGCGAGCAGTTCGGGTTAACGTTCTGAATGTAGATGCCGTTGTTGCCGATATGGTCATCTTCAAACGCGAGCGCGGAGTAACCGCCGGGAGCCGTGGTGGCCACGAGCCGCGATTTATTCGCGGGCGTGGATGAGACCACGAATTGCGAGCACGTCACCGAGCCGGAATCCGAAAGCTTGGTGGCTTGAATTGTCGCATCGCCATAGCCGACTTCATCCACCCAGTACACCAGCGCTCCGGAACCGACTTGCGAGGCGGTTACGAAAATCTGCTGATCGGCACCGAGGGGGACAATCACCAATCCGGTGGCTCCCCATTGCGGCACACCAGTCGAGTTAAATTTCTGTCCATAGACGCCGTTCACGACTTGGTTCGCATCTTCTTCAGTCCAGAAAACAAAAACTTCGCCCGTCGAGGCGCGATAGACCGCGGTGGGTGAAACGCGGACGTTGTTGGTATTGCTGGAAACGGCGACGCCGCCGGCGGGGAACGCGGCCGTACCGTCCGCCAGAATGTGTTGCGCATAGACTTGGAGTGTCGGGCCGTTGGTATACCAGTCGAAGACCGCGCCGCCGCTGCCATCCGGAACGAAATAGGGGAAGTTGCCAAATTGCAGCGAGCCGTTGGTGAAGATGCTCACATTGCCCGCGCCCCAGAGCAGCGTTCCGCTGGCGGAGATCTTGTTGGCGACGAGAAGGCTGTTGCTGCCGAAGCCCTGGCTGCTCACCCACGAGATGATGACGCTGCCATTGTCGGCCGCGTGCAAGTCGGCGAGGAGGTATTCATAGTTCGACTGACTGAAGACCACACCGGAGCCCCATTGCGGCACGCCATCGGCGTTGAGTTTTTGCGCGACCACGTTGCTGTTGTCAGTCCAGGCGACGACGATGCCGCCGTCACTGGTTGCAGCAATTTTTGGAGCGGCGAAGGAATCGGTCGAGCTGTTGGTGAGTTGCACACCGAGCGTTCCCCACAAAGGCTGGCCATGCGGGCTCATCTTGGCTGCGGTCACTTGCTGGTTCGAGCCTTCGCGGGTATCGAGGAAGGCGAGCAGCGCGTTGCCCTGAGCATCCACGTCGAGACCATAATCTTCGGTCGAGCTGTTAGTGAGGTGGGCGACGCCGAGTCCGCCGTGATGGAATTGTTCGTAACCGTGGCGATTGAGCAATTGGTAATAAACGCTGTAGCCGATGGGCGGCGGGCTATCCGGATTGGCGTCAAACCAGCTGACGTATCCGCCGGCCGTGCCATAGGGAACAACTTTTGGTTGCACCTGATCGCTTCCGTTGTTGTTGTCAGCGAGCGGCAAGTTGGTTGCCGGATCGGACGACCACTGCGCCCACGCGCCGGTGGCGAGCGCAAGAATAATTGCGAGACGGAATAAATGCTTCATGGAAGTTGTCCCCCTCAGGACCGCGGAAAGTGAAAGCCAAAAGACGGGAGAATTATAGCGCGTATTTTTTCGCGAATGCGTTAAATCACAGGACTGGAGCCGGGTTTAGGGCCGTTTGGCTCTATGTCCAACGGTCAATCCTTGCGGTGTGAACAGTGTTAGGGATGCGCTGTTTCGTACTTTGTGTGCAGTTTGATTACTCCCATTCGATCGGCCACTCAGGGGTAAGCATCGCCTTTTCGCTCACTGAGGGCTGATGAGTAGGAATGCCTGTTTGCGACAGTTGAGCCGCCAGGCGAACACGGGTAAGCTGGACGGAGGCACTCTATGGGGTTCGTCCTGGATTTCGACGCAAGGAATAACATTTTGCGCGTGACGCTAGAAGATCCCATGACGGATGCGATTCTGCTCGATGCCTATGCGACGGCGGCTAGATATGTAGCCTCTCGCGCACCCTGTCGCGGCATCTGGGAGGCTTCGGCAGTGACGCAGTTTAAAGTTTCCAACGATGTTATACGGGTACTGGCGAAGAGTTCGCCCATAATCCCGCCTGGTTATATGCGTGTCGTTATCGCTCCGCACGACCTCCTTTACGGCATGATGCGCATGTTTCAGATACTTGGCGAAGACACCCGTCCTGATTTACATGTGGTTCGTACGTTGGACGAGGCATACCAGTTGCTCCACGTGAGATCACCAGAGTTTGGGCCCGTAAGCTGAGGCCAATGGCATGAATAGTTTGCGCAAAATCGCCCTTTTCGCTCATTAAGGGATCGCGGGTAAAAGCGCCTGATCACATCAACGGCGGTTTCTGTGCCGGTCCGCGAGCGCGTTGCCACAGCGGCGACCCGGCGAGCAGCTGCCTAGGAGTTCGTCCTCCATAAAGGCTCAAAGTCATGCGGCCTTGCGAGCTTTCGTTGCCTTCTTTCGCGCGGTCTGTGGTTTGTTTCGAGCTGCTGCGGCAGTTTTTCTCGCTTTGGGTGTGGTTTTAACTGCCGTTGGCATTTCCAGCTTAGGCTGTCTGGCAGTGCGATGATGGCCATGGTGCAGCAGTTTGATGCCCGCAGCCTCGGCTTCCATCCGTATCCGGTCGTCTTCGCTTTTTTGACGCTCGGCCTCTAAGTATTCGGGAATCGTCTTCGTTGTCATGGCCATAGTGTGACAGAACTAGCTCCATCCAAGCTGTCCAATTTTAGACACTCGGGGACGATTCATGGGTCGCCTCGCACAAGTCCGTCAACAATCCTGCTAAGCAAAGAAACAGGCCTCGCGTCACGCTCGACGTACGAGCCACACAATCACCACAATCACAATAATCGTTCCGACCAAACCCATACCTAACATAGTTCCTCCAGTCCAGGACGTAGGGCATCAGCAATTACCCGTGCTTAGATATTGGGCTAGATTCTGGCTTTCGTCTGAGCAAAACTAGACACCAAGCAGTCTCGCAAAGCACTAAAGATTTAAGAACCACCGTGAGCGTTAGTGAACATCGGAGACTCGTGCCTTGCGCGCATAATTCGCAGTGGGGGGATCTCCCGATCGGATTGTTCTTGGTGATGAAAATTAAAACCGAACTACGCCCAAGTGAACGCAGTCTGGCCCTACCTATTTACGTTTTTTTTCGCAGCTCAGCTTGAGGCTCTCCGCCAAGCGACGGGCCTCTGCGCTTTGCACGGCCGTGAGTAAACACAGTTTCACTGTCGTGCCGTAACCGTTCCGGATACAGACGAGTCTATGGCCGAGATTGGCGCAACAGTAATAGGTTAGTCGGCGAAAAATCGTCGTTCACTCTTTGACCGTATTATGAGCATCTAATGATCCGAGTGCCTTACTACATCAATGGCTGCCTACTTTGCCGTGAACATCACGAAAGAGCGGCGCACTTGCTCATACAAATTGGCATTATCGAGGGCAAATCGCCCGATGACCGTTTGTAGGCGTAGACTCGGAGAAGAAGTTCTTTCGGGAAGCGGGGTCTGAGGACGCCACGCATTGATTTGGAAAAATACCGTGGGGAGTCGCGGAACAAATCCGCAGCAACTGCACTCAACAATGGTTTTGCAAAGGGATCTTATCATGAAGATTTTGGGACGTGACGCAAAGTTCTCAGCGCGTCGATTGGGCAACCGAAGTTTGCCTCTTGTTTTGACTTTGATTTCACTGCTGGCCGTTCTGCCCTTGAAGCTCTCAGCTCTTCAAGGCCCTCAATCGCAGGATCAGCAGAATCCACCTCCACAAACTACCGACCAGCAACCCGCTGCGCAAGGCGCCCCGGCGCCCCCGTATGCACAACAGAGTCCGGACCAGTTGCAACGCCTGGTAGCGCCGATTGCGCTCTATCCGGATTCGCTGGTGGCGCAGATTCTGGCCGCATCAACATTTCCCGAACAGGTGGTCGAGGCCGATCGCTGGGTGCAGGCGCATCCCGACTTGAACGGCGATTCTTTGGGCCACGCTGTGGACCCGGAACCCTGGGATCCGAGCGTCAAGGCGCTGGCCGCATTTCCATCCGTGCTAGGAAATATGGACAAGAATCTTTCCTGGACATCATCATTAGGCGATGCCTATTACAACCAGCAGCAGGACGTAATGGATGCAGTACAGGTAATGCGGCGTCGTGCCCAGGCAGCGGGCAACCTAAAGAGCACGCAGCAGCAAACCGTCGATACGCAAGATTCTTCGATCGAGATTCAGCCTGCCAATCCCGATGTGGTTTACATACCAGCGTACGACCCTTGGCTGGTTTATGGGGGACCAATTGTGGCGTGGCCGGGCTGGTATCCGTATCCCGGAATCTGGTTTGGTGGTCCATACCTCAATTTTGGAGTCGGCTTCGGGATCGGCTGGTTCGGGGGTTTCGGCTGGGGGTGGGGGCACTGGGGATTTGATTGGCATAACCATTACGCCATTTACAACCACGGCCGCTACTACTCACGGAGCAACACATTTTACAACCGGAGCAATTTCTATCGCGGCGGCGGCGCCCGCGGCGGAGTCTACAACCGTCCCGGCGCAATGGCCAGACCGTTCGACGGAAATAGGCAGGCAGCTCGGGGATATTCTGCACCTCGAGCGCAGAGCGGAGTGCGCTCAGGTGCATTCAGCGGCTACGACCATGGAGGGCAGGCACGGAGCTTTTCCTCTCGCGGAAGCGCCAGCATGGGCGGTGGAGCTCGGGGTGGCGGCGGTGGGGCTCGCGGTGGTGGCGGCGGCCATGGCGGTGGCGGGCACAGGTAGTCGAGGTTCTCATCGTTTCTCAATTTGAAGAATGTAATTGGAGATGGAAAGCATATGTCGCGTACACATCTGAATTTCAATAAATTTCATCGCGCCTTTTCTCCTCGACTGGCTGGACTCGCCGTCGTTTTGACGGGGTGCTTCATGACTGCTTCCGTGGCACAGCAAGCTGATCAGAAAGCATTTTCATCGGCGGAAGAAGCGAGCAACGCGTTGGTCGCCGCGAGCCAGAACAACGACGAAAAAGCGATGCTGGATATTCTCGGTCCCGACGGGAAGCAAATCGTTTCCTCGGGAGACGACGCCGAAGACGCGCAGAGCCGCGCTAATTTCGTGCATAAATACCAAGAGATGCATCGCTTGGTGAACGAACCCGACGGAACCACTGTCCTATACATCGGAGCGGAGAATTGGCCTACGCCCATACCGCTCGCGAATAAAGGGAACTCGTGGTATTTCGATACTGAGGCGGGGAAAAAGGAAATCTTGTACCGGCGAATCGGCCGCAATGAACTGTCCGCCATACGAGTTTGCCAGGAATTAACAGCGGCGCAAAAAGAATTCTACTCCACGAAAAACGACGAATATGCGCAAAAGGTCTTCAGCGATGATGGCCAGCACAATGGCCTCTATTGGAAGACCGGGGCGGGCGAAACCCGGAGCCCGATTGGTCCGCTTGTGGCGTCGGCGGCGGCCGATGGCCACGCAAAAAATCCGAACGACATACCGACTCCTTACCGCGGCTACTATTTCCGCGTTCTTACGCGTCAGGGAAAAAATGCCCCCGGCGGCGCAAAAGACTATCTGGTGAACGGCAAAATGACTGAGGGTTTTGCTTTCCTCGCCTATCCGGCGGAATACAGATCGTCAGGCGTCATGACATTCCTCATTGACCAGGATGGAGTCGTGTACGAAAAAGATCTGGGGAAGAAAACCGACATGCTCGCCAAAGCCCTGAAGGAATACAACCCAAATTCCGGTTGGCAAGCGGCGGAAGATCAGCAAGAGGTCATTGCCGGCGAACAGACAACAGAGTGAGAGATGTTCCGGTTTTGCTCGTCCATTTCGTCGTCGGGTATGGGGTTAGAGAGTCCATAGGTTCGCCCGAAGGAACACCGTTTAATTCATAGATTTCCCAAAAATATCTAAGTGACCGTTGTCATTGCTTCGTGAAGAGAGGTCGTGCGGTATGAGTCCGACCGGACGCACAATTTCCTACCAGACGTTACTTGTAGATCAGAACAAAGCCGGTCCGCAACATGTTCTCAGCGAGGATTCCGGTCTTACTGTTCGATCGTTGTCTCCGACTTGGTCGGTTTCTGGTTCACCTGCTGCGTGCTTGGCAATTGCGAACGATCCCACCCGCCGCCTAGAGCCGCCACCAATGCCACGGCAGACGTCATTTGTTGCACTTGAAGAGTATTGAGAATCTGCTGGTCCGCCAGCACTGTGGTCTGGGCAATCAGCACGTCCACGTAGGGATCGACGCCCGTTTCATAGCGCGCCTGTTCTAGCTTGAGGTAGGTTTGAGCGGAATTCACTGCCTGCTGCTCCTGCTGTATCTCCTGGGATAAGATGCGAACTTCAGCGAGAGAATCTTCCACCTGTTGAAAAGCGGCAAGCACCGTCTGACGGTAGCTGGCCAAGTCCGCATTGTAGATTGCAACGTATTGCTGGACGGTGGCGCGACGCAAGCCGGCGTCGAAGATAGTTTCTGGAATCGAGGCGCCCACGGACCAGAAGCGGCTCGGCCAGGAAAGCCAATTTTGGAAGGTGGAACTTTCGAAGCCGCCTGCCCCTGTCAAAGTCAAATTCGGATAGTAAGCCGCGTAAGCGATGCCGATGGCCGCGTTAGCTTCGGCCATCGTGCGCTCCGCCGCGGCGACATCAGGCCGGCGCTCGAGTAGTTCCGAGGGCATGCCGATCGGAATCGGCGGCGGAGCAACCGTCATCGGCTTCGCAGGAATGGAGAAATTGGACGCAGCCTTGCCTATGAGTACGGCGATCGCGTGCTCATACTGCGCCCGCGCGATTCCGACGTTGGTCGCGCCAGCCTGCGCACTCTGGAGCGTGGTTTTAGCCTCCACCACGGAGATCTCATCGTCGATGCCAGCTTCATATAGAGCGCGAGTCAGGTCGTACGCTTTCTGGTCCGCCACAACGGTGTCGTCGTAAATCTTTTGCAGTTGGTCCTGACCGCGAATTTCGAAAAAATACTGCGCCAAGCTGGCCTGCTCAGTCAGGCGTTCGTTCTCAAGATCGGCCGCGCTCACCTGGGCGGCATACTGGGCTTGGCGGACGGCATTGCGGACTCTGCCCCACAGATCGGGCTCCCAGGAGGCTTCGAGCGGAAGGGAATAGACGGTACTCTGCAGTTGCTTGGCAGCGGTGCCCGTGCCTGAGGTATTGACGGGGGCGGTGTTCAGGTTCCCCGAGGTTCGCGAGCGGTTGAACGAAGGCGTGACCGATAACGTGGGGAAATACTGCGAGCGGGCTTCACGGATCACCGCGCGAGCTTCCATAAAGTTCTCGAAGTATTGCTTGATATTCTGGTTGTTGATATCCAGTTGTTCTTCGAGAGCGCTCAGTTCTGCATCGTTGAAGATCTCCCACCATTTGCCGCGCAGCTTTGCATCCGCGGGCTGTGCAGGAGTCCAGAGTCCGGCTTCCTGGGGCTGAGTGGGCGTTTCTTTGTACTGCGGTGCAGGGGCTTGCGGCGAAGGCGGGTGGTATTTCGGTCCCACTACGCAGCCCGCTAGAACCAACAAGAGCGCAGTTGCACCCAGCCGAATCATGCCGTTCACTGGTTTTCGCATGAGTATCATAGCGTTTCCTGCCTAGTCGGTTCCGCTAACCAACCGTTCGCCTAAGCGCACTGTTCTAGCCAGCCTCCGGAGCTGGGGAAAGGATAGCGCTTTGTTTTCCCTGCATCCGTAGCCGCAGCCGATCGAACGCCAAATAGACGACCGGAGTTGTATAGAGTGTGAGCAACTGACTCAAGATCAGCCCTCCTACTATTGTGATGCCAAGCGGGCGGCGGAGCTCGAAACCGGTGCCCGTCCCCAGCGCCAACGGCAAGGCGCCCAACAACGCAGCCATCGTCGTCATTAAGATTGGACGGAAGCGCAACATGCACGCTTCAAAAATCGCATCGATAGGTGTCTTTCCTTCCTCGCGTTCCGCCTGCATCGCGAAATCAATCATCATGATGGCGTTCTTTTTTACGATTCCAATCAGCAGCACAATGCCAATGATGGAGATGATGTTCAGGTCCTGCTTGAAGAGCAGCAATGCGAGCATAGCGCCTACGCTCGCAGACGGCAGCGTCGAGATGATCGTCAGTGGATGGACCAGGCTCTCATACAAAATACCGAGCACGATGTAGACCGCCAGTAGAGCCGTCACGATTAGCACCGGCTCAGTTCCGAGAGATTGCTGGTAAGCCTGCAGCGTGCCGGCATAAAAGCCTTGCAGGGTAGAAGGCGTCCCCAGTCGCTTCTGCATCTGGCTGATGGCCAAAGTGGCATCGCTCAAAGATACGTTCGCCGCCAGGTTAAAGGATACGGTGACTGAGGGAAATAATCCCGTGTGGTTGATCGCCAGGGGTGTGGTATTGGCGTGGCTGTTTGCCACTGCGAGCAGAGGAATGTTGCCGCCACTGGATTGAAGGTAGATGTCTTTCAATCCTTCCGGACTTTGCCAATACTGCGGAGCCACTTCCAGCACCACGTAATACTGATTCAACTGCGTGTAGATAATGGACACTTCCGACT
>JBEKTR010000042.1:0-17628 GCA_049515835.1 Terriglobales bacterium | reverse complement strand
GCAGCATCGGCGTCTGCTTCGCCATTTTCTTAAAGAACGAAGCCGCGGCCTTTTCACCTAAATCAATCATCCCGGGTGCCACGCAGTTCACAGCAATTTCCGGCGCCAAAGCTTTCGCCATGACTTTGGTGAGCATGTGCACCGCAGCTTTGGAAGAACAATAATGCGCATGCGTGGCCCAGGGGCGCAGGCCCCCCAGCGAACCCATGTTGACGATCTTCCCTTTTCGCTTTCGGAGCAGCGGCAGGGCCTCGCGCGAGACCAGAAACGGCCCGCGGGTGTTGGAGGCAAAGATAGCGTCCCATTGTTTGACCGTGATGTCTTCGAAGTTGGCCGTCTCATAGTTGGCTGCGTTATTAATCAGAATGTCGAGGCCCCCCAATTCCCTTTTCACTTCTTTGATGGCCGATTTGACGCTTCTTTCGTCCGTAATGTCACAGCGCAGCGCGACAGCGCGTACGCCGAAGCTGCTCAAATCAACGACCGTGTTTTGCGCGTCCTTTGCCGAATTGCGAAACGTGATGGCGACATCGGCTCCGGCCTCAGCCAGCGCCAGCGCGCTCGCTCGTCCGAGACGCTTCGCGCCGCCGGTGATGAGCGCAGTTTTGCCGTGTAAAGGTTTTAAATTTAAAGAAGACATGGCTGGATTGTAAACCGCGGCGTGGTATGAGACGGCGCCGCTCCGTCGGTAAAAATACTTATTGGAACGCTCACATCCTTCATGCTAGCCTGAGCCCATGTCGCAGCCCCGCGAAGTCGTGGTCTATTCTCGCAAAGGATGTCATCTTTGCGAGATCGTCAAAGAGACGATCGGCAAAGTGCATCGCCGCGGCGGATTCTCCTGGCGCGAAGTGGACGTGGACGCCGACGAACAGCTGCGCCGCCAGTTCACAGATGAAGTTCCCGTGGTTTTTATTGATGGCCATAAAGCCTTCAAATACCGCATGACCGAACAGGAATTCCTGCAAAAACTTGCCAGCTAAACCGGCTTTCTAAACTTTCTACCTAAGCCTTTTCTTCTCTTTGCCTTTCAGAAAACGAACGTGTAAGCTGCCATGCGGGGTGTCGCCGTAGCGTCTTCCACTGGAGCCTGTATCGTGAAAACTTCATCGATCCTGAAAACCTGTACACTTGCCATTTTGTTTTTCGTTGGCTATGGAGCCGTCGCGGCCATTGCGCCTTTGAAAACGATTCCGGTGGGTAAGCAACCTACCCAGCTCGCCGTGAACCCTGCGGCCCATCTCCTATACGTAGTGAACGACGGCGACGACACCGTCTCCGTGATTGACACCGAAGCTCTGGTGGTCAAGAAAGTCGTTCCGGTAGGAAGCAACCCCACATCAATTGCTTCGAATCCCGCAGCAAATCTTGTATACATCGCCAACCGCGGCTCGGGCACGCTTACAGTTCTAAGCCCGACTGCCACCGCCACTTGGAAAGTTGGAGGCGCGCCGGCGTTCCTTACCGTTGATTCGGTTCTCAATCAGCTTTATGTTCTCGATGAGAACGCAGAACAGATTGTAGTTTTGAACGCGACCACGGGCAAGGCTCTCGCGGCCATCTCGACGGGCACACAGCCGACGGCGATGGCCGTCAACACAGCCACACATGCGTTGTTCGTCGCAGGTACGGGATCGTCTGGATCAGTGGTCGTGATTGATGGCACCAAGAACCAGGTGCTCACCACGGTGAATGGCATTCCCACGTTCGTGACTTCGATCGTCGTGGATTCCAACACCAATGTCGCGGGCATGGTAAGCCCCACGCAGAATGCCTATGTGACTATTAATGCGGCCAACGGATATTCGGTATTTACTCAAAATGGCGCCGATAGCAATGATCCGATCGCAGTATCGTTCGACCCCGGCGGACTTTTCTTCTACATGGATTCGAATTTCGGCGCGATCTGGTTTGCGGATGAGAGCGGGGAGATCGAGTTTGCCAACGCGTATTACACCAACGAACTCGGCGGCGCGGCGATGGCGGTGAACCCCAGCACCAACCAAGTGGGCGCGCTCTACAACTTCCAGGACGAAGGATACGGATTTTACATCATTAACCTTACGAACCCTATTGACACAATCTACCTGCATGACCTGCCCACGGGAAAGTATCCATCAGCGGTGGTTTTCGATCCTTTCACCAGCCGCGTTTTCGTCAGCAATACCGGTGATGGCACGGTGAGCGCGGCCGACGTAAGCCCTGTGCTTCCCGTGGCGGCGTACGAGGGTAATATCGACGGCAACATCGACTACAACTACACGGACGTGAACCCTGCCACGGGCAATTTCTATACGGTGCGGTTCAACAACGTTTACGCCATCAGTGAATCGGCGGCCGGAAAGGGCTACACGGGCGGAGCGGACGACAGCGCCGGCGTGACTACAATTCCGATTCAGAGCATTTATTCGGAGTGCGTTGCGGTGAACGCTGCGACTAACAAAATTTATGTCGGAGACACAGCCGGTTTTTTCTATTCCATCAATGGGAGCACCAATGTTGCAACCGTCATCTCTAGCCTCGCCACTGCCGACATCCGCGGCGTGGCCATCGATAGTGCCAGCGATCAAGTAATTGCCTGGGACTATGCGGGAAGCAATGTCTTTATTCTTGATAGCGCCACCGACACCGTGCAATACAAAGTTCCCGTGCAACCGAGCGGCAGCGTAACCCTCCAGGTGGATGCGATTAAGAATCTGGTTTATCTCGCCGATGGAAACAGCGTTTACGTGATTAATCCCGCAAACGGGACAGTCGTAACCACAATTCCCGTACCTCAGACAGTGGTAGGTTCAGCTATCAACCCCTCGGCCAGCCGGTTGTACACGATTTCAGCTTCGGCAGGCCACGACCTCATCGCCATCAATACTCAAACGAATACCGTCGTCTCCGATGTTCAACTGCCGCAAGTTGCGATCTCGGTTGCAGTGAATCCGTATAGCGGAAATTACTACGCAGGTTACAACGACGCGGGAGACGTTGCCCACGTCCATGAATACAACGGAAAAACCAATGCGCTCGTCATGGATTTTTCCGAAACAACCTACCCTGTCCTCACGGGCGCGGTCACCTTGGCCGTAGATCCACTGACGGATACGGTGTACGCGGGAGCGGAAAGCGGGGCCAATCCCGTCGCCGCGATTGACGAACGAAGCGGCTCGGTTTCCGCGGTCAACGGATCGGGCTACGAAAGCGCCGCCCGCATTCTATCGCTCGACCTGGGTAGCCACGTTCTTGCAGGCGCGGGAAACTCATACACCACGCTATGGTTTCCAACCAGCGACGTGACGGGCGGACTGGAAGTTCCGATCAGTATTGCGCTCCAGGGCGTTGCCGACAGCCAAACCATCGCAACTACGCCTCTGTTCCGCACGCACAATACGCAGCCCACCATCAAAATAACGGCAACGAGCAACTTCAGCATGAATCCCAATGGACTGGTCCCGCGCCATGTGTTTTTGGCGCTGGACGGCTGGCAGGCGGCTTGGACGGCGGAACCGCTCACTCCGAAAAATGGAACCAACACCTCGTCGGTGCAAGGAAAAGTTCCAGTGAAATTGACTACGGGCAGGCACATCATTTACGCCTATGCCGCAGACGGCGACGTGGGCACGGTGCAGGATGGCCAGACCGGCATCAATTCGCCGGTCATCAGCCCGCTCGGTTTTGTGGTGTTCACGGTGGAAAAATAAACGGTCAGATGACGAGGCCTGATCGCCACTTTCTTTTCATGCATTTCCCCACTGAGGCTGCCCCACCATTTCGCGTTCCGTGCGAAAGGGTGGAAGGCAAGAGACTCGATCGCAAAGAATCTCGGCCAATATTTAAGACGCCTCAGATTTGGAGGATCAAGAAACCACGTTTATCGAGGATCGTGCCGCCCACCCTTTTGCCAAAAACGCAAAATGGTGAGGCAGCCTCTCCGTATAAACACACGCATGAACCGCCTATTTCGTTGCTGGTGCTGGCATTGTAGGCGCCGCACTCGCAGGCGCTAGCGTTGCCGGTGGTGGCGCAGCTTCGCCTTGTCCCATCAAGACTGCCGTCACCGAAGGGGGCAGTTTGTCCGCGTTGGCCAGCACAATGGAAATCTGCCACATCTGGGTTTCAGAGAGGCTGTCTTTGAATCCGGGCATGCCGCTCAGCCGGATGCCATTGGCGACTTTCCAATAAGTCTCCCCCGCGGGATCATCGGTTACACCGTTACCTTGTGTAAGTTTCGGCGGATGCGGAAACATTCCGCGGGCAATCGCCGTCGGTTGCTTGGCGGGTGCGCCGTGGCAGACGGCGCAGTTGTCGAGATAGGCATGCGCTCCAGCCAGGTAATTTTCTTCATTCAGCGGAATCGCAACGTTCTTCGGGGCTTCTTTATCAATGCGCGATTCCAGCGCCATGTGAGCAAACTGCCGTTCAAACGGCATCATGGGAGCGCTCGTAGCCACGGGCGCAAAACCTGCGGCGAAATAGATATAGACAGCCAGAAACATACCCACCACAGCAACAATTGCGCCTGCCAGAAAACCTTTCATGCTTGCTCCTGTCTAAATGTCGAGCCGGACTGATTCATCATGGAGTGATCAAGGATATTCATATTACTGAATTGTCCCGTCCGGCTCAATCGCAACCAGCGGTGGCCCCGATCCCTCCGCCTCCCTATTGCTTTACTAAAACGATTCAATAGAGGTAAACTCGCAACGCGGCCAAGCCCTGCTTGAGATTCGCTACGATTGTCTATTCAATCTACGTTTCCAGAACGAATCGGGAGAATGACCTTGCCTCGATTTTTGCCAACGATTTTTTTCACCGTGTTTTTGGCCATCGCTGCCTGCGCCGCTGCACTCGGCCAGACTGTGGTCGTGGACATCACCGCATCCCACGCGACGAATCATTTCATTCCCAATCAAACCCTGGGTGCCGGCGTGGATCGCATCCCTGCTGCGGCATTCGACGTGGATCTTGTGCAGCCGAATCTCGGCCGCACCTTGGAATCCGGTTGGCAGCCGGTTACCTATCGGCAGAACACCGAGCTTGCCGTCGAAGCGTGGCACTGGAACCCAACTGGCACATGGAGTGATCCCGGGGGCAAGGGCTACTTCACCGGATCGGCGATTCCAGGGGAACCCATCCGCTATTCCTACGGCTATGGCCTGCCCCGCCGCGGCTTCACGCGCAACGACGGCACTGACAACTCCGGTTATTCGCGACTGACGGATGGCGATACAAATACCTTCTGGAAGAGCAATCCTTACCTGACACAGCATTTCACGGGCGAGAGCGATGCAACCCATCCGCAATGGATCGTCATTGACCTCGCACAAGTGCAGCAGTTGAATGCCATTCGCATTGCTTGGGCCGAACCCTATGCGACCAATTACGTCATTCAATATTGGACGGGAGAAGAGGCAATCAGGGCGCAGACTCATGGCGTCTGGCAAACATTTCCTCAAGGCATCGTTAAAGACGGCAAGGGCGGAATTGCAACCGTCGTCCTCAATCCCAGCGGCCTGCCAGTTCGCTATTTGCGGATTCTGATGACGGCGTCGTCAAATACGTGCGATGCCGATGGGCCCTCTGATCCGCGCAATTGCGTTGGCTATGCCATCCGCGAAATTTACGCTGGAACCGTCACTCAAGACGGCGCTTTTCACGACGTCATGCGCCATACGCCCGACCAGGAGCAGACAACGACTTATTGTTCGTCGGTCGATCCCTGGCATGAGCCTTCGAACCTCGGCTCGACCAAACAAACTCAAGTTGGTTTCGATTTCTTCTACTCGAGCGGCGTCACGCGCGGACTTCCGGCAATGATTCCCATCGCTCTGCTCTACGACACGCCGGACAACGCCGCCGCAGAAATCGCCTACATCGAAAAGCGCGGTTATCCCATTTCATACGTCGAAATGGGCGAAGAAGCCGACGGCCAGTACATGTTGCCAGAAGACTATGCGGAGTTATACGTCCAATGGGCGGCCGCGCTGCACAAAGTTGACCCAAATCTAAAGCTCGGCGGTCCGTCGTTTCAGGGAGTGAATCGAGATATCGAAGTCTGGCCTGACGCCAACGGAAAAGTATCGTGGCTCGGCCGTTTCCTCGACTATCTTCGCGCACATGGCCGCATGAACGACCTTGCGTTTTTTTCGTTCGAGCACTATCCGTATGATCCCTGCCGCATTCCCTGGGGCAGTTTGTACGACGAGCCTGAACTTATGCACCACATTATGCAAACCTGGCGCGAGGATGGCCTTCCGCCGAATCTTCCCATCTTCATCACCGAAGGAAATCTTTCTTCTTCGACCAGCGAAACCTATATGGACTTATTTTCCGCCATCTGGCTGGCCGACTACGTCGGGGCTTTCCTAAATGAAGGTGGCAACGCGCTCTATTTCTTCCATTACCTGCCATTGCAAATGGAACACGGATGCAACGACTCGCCCGGAACGTTTGGGCTGTTCACTGTCGATTCGAAATACCAGATTCAGCAGCAACTCGGCCAGTTCTTCACGTCACAGCTCATTAATCTTGACTGGGTGCAGCCGGGTAAGGGCGAGCATGTCATGTTCCCGGCGGAAAGCGACGTCGAAGACGGCACCGGACATTCACTCGTCACGGCTTATGCGCTAAAGCGGCCCGACGGTCAGTGGTCGGTGATGCTGGTCAACCGCGATCAGGAAACTCCGCATAACATCAAGATTTCTTTCGATGATGACGTGACGGACAGCTCAAAGTGGTTCACCGGGCCGGTTTCGATTTCAACTTTTGGTGGCGGACAATATGCCTGGCATCCTGCACAGACCCGCTTCATGCAGCACGCAGAAAACGCTGCCGAGATTCCTGTTGTCGTCACTTCGGAAGGCACCGCTGATCCGGATGGGCCAATCCTTCATTCCCAGCAAAAAGCCGATAAGAATACGAATTTCAACATTCCGGCGGCCTCGGTGGTCGTAATACGGGGAAAGGTCGCCGGGGAATAGCAAACCCTTACCACTTGTCATTCCGAGCCGTCCGCAGCCGTGCTAGCGGCGAGGATGTGCGTAGGAATCTGCTTTAATCACGCCTCTCCAAAATCCCGGAACTTTCCTTTCCCACCCTCCGTACCTCTAACCACGGGCGCAACGAACGCCCACGGGAGGGCACCATGTTCGAGGACTTCACAGGCTTAGCAGCAGTGGTCATGTTTTTCGCAGTTCCCTTGTCTGCGTTGAGTTGCTATACGTTTTACCGCGTCCGCAAGCTGCGCAGCGAAGAGCGGCTGGCCGCGATGGCCCGCGGCATCAACGTTCCCATGGAACCGGACCTTTCTGAGATCGCGCGTTCGCGGCGTTCCGGCATTCTGCTCGTGTCTGGAGCCATCGGATATATGGCGACGTTTGCGTTAATCGCCCGAGTCCAACCCGATATGTGGGTTGCGGCCAGTTTCGGCATTATTCCACTGGCGCTCGGCGCGGGGTTCTTCGTGGATTCCGTGCTGGTTCGGAAAGATCTGCACGGATAAGAAATCGCTCGCGTGGGGCGGACACTCCTGTCCGCCCTACACTGCTATACTCTCGCCCATGAAAAAACTGGGCGTTCTCATCGCCACGCTATGTTGTGCGCAATTGGCTTTCGCATCCTCCCGCGCCGCCGCTGTTCTCGATTCTCTGCCTCAAGCCAAGAAAATTGACCAAGTCGCAATTTCCCCCGACGGAACTCGCGTTGCCTACATCGTTGATGGCGCATTGAGTATCTCGGCTCTCGATTCCGGCGAATCGCATGTCATCTCTCTCGAAAGCAAGCTACCGTTGCGCGAGCCGGCGTGGTCGCACGACAGCAAGCAAATTGCCGCGATTGCTGATTTGCCCGGTGACGTTCCCGCGGCACAGATTTGGACGGTCAACGCCGACGGCTCCCAACTCACCAAACATGCCGACCTGAAAGGATTCGTGCAATCACCGCAATTCTCGCCGGATCGTTCCACGCTCGCAGTTCTCTTCATCGAAAATATGCCACGCATGGCTGGCCCGCTCCAGCCGATGACGCCGCTTTCCGGCGAAATCTCTAAAGCCGTTTACGAAGAACGCCTCGCGACCATTGACCTTAAAACCAATGAGGTCAAGCAAGTTACTCCCGCGGATATGTACATCTACGAATATGATTGGACTCCCGACGGCAAATCCTGGGCCGCTATCGCCGCGCGCGGCAACGGCGATGCCGAGTGGTGGGTGGCGCGGCTCTATTCTGTTTCCGCAGCGACTGGCGCCATGCGTGAGATCTACAAGCCCAAGTGGCAAATCGCCGATCCCCATGTTTCGCCGGATGGCAAGCAAGTCGCCTTCATCGAAGGCCTTATGAGCGATGCGGGCCTCACCGGCGGCGAAATCAACGTGGTTCCTACGGCAGGCGGGTCGGCAAAGAATCTTACGCCCGGCATTGAGTCTTCGCCGTCGGCCATCGCCTGGCAGAACGACACCATCATCTTCGCCCAAAATATCGACGGCAATTCCGGCTTCGGGGTTATTGCGCCGGATAGCAAGTTTCGAATGCTCTGGGCCGGCGAAGAACTCGCTGGAAAGGCGACCGACGCGTGGGTTCCCAGTGCTTCTTTCGCGCACGATGCCATGACTACCGCCGTCATTCGCCAATCGGCCAGCGCTCCGCCCGAAGTCTGGGCCGGGCCCATCGGCAAATGGAAACAGCTCACGCATCTGAACGATGGAGTCAAACCCGCGTGGGGACAAATGAAAAATGTTCACTGGATGAATCCGGCTACGGGAAGCGGCGGCACGCTCGTCCAGGGCTGGCTGATGTTTCCCAAAGATTACGATCCCAGCAAAAAATATCCGCTCATCATTAACGTCCATGGCGGGCCTTCGTGGGCCTGCACCTCGCTTTGGGACCAGGGCATGATTGAACCCATGAACGCCATGTCAGCCATGGGATGGTTCACGCTCTGTCCTAACCCTCGCGGAAGTTACGGCCAGGGCGAGAAATTCACCCAAGCGAACATCAAAGATTTCGGCGGCGGTGACTTCACCGACATCATGAGCGGAATCATGTCGCTGGAGAAGAAATATCCGATTGATACCAAGCGAATCGGCATTCGCGGGCACAGCTACGGCGGCTACATGACCATGTGGGCGGAGACCCAGACGAATCTGTTCGCCGCCGCCGTCCCCGGCGCCGGGCTTTCCGACTGGCTCAGTTATTACGGCATGAACGACATTGACGAGTGGATGATTCCCTTCTTCGGCGCTTCTATTTACGACGATCCCGTAACTTACGCGAAGAGCGATCCCATGCATTTTGTCAAAGAAGTGAAAACCCCGACGCTGATTCTCGTCGGCGATAGTGACGGTGAATGCCCCATGGAGCAATCCGTCGAGTGGTGGCACGCGCTCGATGCCTTGCATGTTCCCACAAAGATGGTCGTCTATCCCCATGAAGGACACTTATTCGTTAAGCCGGAAGACCAGCGGGACTATGTGCTGCGTACGATGGAATGGTTCGATGAGTGGTTTGCGAAGGCGAAGGCGGAGGTGAAGTAATGTGGGCCGTTAGGCTCTATCGGGCGAAAGATTCTTGAGATAGCATTGTCGCGCGGAGGGTTCTGAAAATGAAACGCGTTCTGGTTTTCATCCTCATTTGTGCAGCATCAGCGTTCAGCCAATCACAATGGCCCTCGCATCAGGAAAATGTAATTTACACCTTTGGCAATGGGGACTCCGTCGCCGACCCTACGTCGGGACTGATTGCAGACTCCGCTGGCAATTTGTATGGCTCGGCGCCATCGGAGGTTTATGAACTCTCCCCCCCCGCTCAGCCCGGCGGCGACTGGACGGAGTCCCTCATTTATTTCTTCCAAGGCGGAATTGGCTATAACCTGGGAAATCTAACGCTCGACTCAAGCGGCAACCTGTACGGAGCCACAACAAACGGGGGCGGTTCGACGAACTGCAACGGAGGGTGCGGCACAGTCTTCGAACTCTCCCCTCCATCCGTGGTTGGCGGGTCTTGGACTTACACTGCGCTTTACGACTTTCAGGGCGGCACCACTGACGGCCAAGAGCCTAATGGTGACCTGATTTTTGATTCCGCAGGCAACATTTACGGAACGACCCAAGCAGGCGGGAATCAACAATGCGATTTCCCGGGATGCGGCGTTATCTTTGAGCTTTCTCCCCCGTCATCGCAGGGGGAGCCCTGGACTGAAAGTATTCTTTATCTCTTTCAGGGAGGCAGTGATGGCAGCGGCCCGTACGCGGGACTCACTCTCGACGAGCAGGGCCGGCTTTATGGCACGACCGCGTTCGGCGGCCAGAGCTCCGTGTGCAAATCTTCCTACGGCTGTGGAACCGTTTTCGTGCTGAGGCAATCTACGCACGACGGCCAAAATTGGAGCGAGAAGGTACTTCTTCGCTTCAACGCCAATGGAGTAACCGGCCTTGAGCCTTTGGGAACGTTGACCATCCACGAGAACGCAATTTACGGAACCACAGCCTCCGGGAGTGACCCCGACGGTCCGGTTATCTTCAAACTTTCGCTCGAGCAGGATGCTCCAATAGAGACGGTTTTGTACGGCTCCGACGACGCGTGTTCAGTATCGAAGTCGGGAATTGTGTTTGACCACGCGGGCAATCTTTATGGGGTGTTCGGGTCCGACGGTTGTGAAGGCGGCGACGGCGGCGAGGTGTATGAGCTCAAGAAACCCCAAACACAGGGCGGCCCGTGGACAATCTATTATCCTGGGATGCCCTACGGTTCTTGGCCGGTCGGTGGACTGACGATCGTAGGCAATTCACTATACGGCGCAACCAATCAAGGGGGCGATCCCAATTGCGGCGAAGATGGTGAGGGGTGCGGACTTGTGTATTCGTACGGCGGGCAGAAGTAGGGTTTGCTGTTGAGATCCAGCTGAATGAAAACCCTGCTCAACTCCGCTGACCGCGAAGAAATTCTTCGCCGGGTTTCGAATCTTCAAGTGGATAGCCCACGCCATTGGGGCAAGATGCTGGCCGGGCAGATGATCTGCCATCTTAACGATTCTTTCAGCTCGGCTCTCGGCGAAAAGCACGCCAGTCCCAATACAAACTGGTTCAAGCGATCCATCTACAAATGGATCGCGCTCTATATGCCTTTTCCCTGGCCGCATGGCGTAAAAACCCGCCCGGAGATGGATCAAGAATTCGGCGGCACAAAACCCTGCGAGTTCCCGGCCGATGTCGCCGAGTTCCGCAAACTGTTTGAACGCTTCTGCACAAGTACCGGGAACTTCGCGCCTCATCCTATGTTTGGCCAGATGACGCACGACGAGCGCATGCGTTGGGCCTATCTCCACATTGATCATCATTTCCGTCAATTTGGCGTCTGAAAGTTTTCCGGCTTGGCTTCTGTCCCTAAATGAACTCGCGGCGTTCACTGCCGTTCGAATTTCTGCCTTCTTCCTCCTCGTAAATTCCTATCTGGCCGACGTTTACTTTTAGGCCGCCTACAGGCATTGGCCTGTCCGCCCGGTCGATCCAGCATGCCCACTTCATTCGCACCGTTGCCGCAGACCTACGACCCTCGCTTCGTCGTGCTTTCCATTTTGATTGCCATCTGCGCGTCTTATGCCGCGCTCGATCTGGCTGGGCGCACTGCGGCGACTCGCGGCCGGGCCCATTATGCCTGGATTGCGGGAGGCGCTGCTGCCATGGGCCTGGGAATTTGGTCCATGCATTACATCGGAATGCTGGCGCTCTCGTTGCCCGTGCCCGTGCTCTATGACGTACCAACGGTCGTCGTCTCGTTGCTGGCGGCAATTCTTTCTTCGGCGATCGCGCTTCAAGTCGTAAGCGGTGAACAGTTAAGACCCCTCCCTTTAGCGGCCGCAAGCCTTTCGATGGGCGCCGGGATTTCCGCTATGCATTACATTGGCATGGCCGCCATGCGCATGCCCGCAGCTTGCCACTACAACCCCTGGGTAGTGGCCGCTTCGGTCCTCATTGCCGTTGTCGTTTCTCTGGTTGCGCTTGTGCTGACATTTCACTTCCGTTTGATCAACGGCTGGAATCCAGGAAAGTTGCTGAGTGCAGCGGTCATGGGATTCGCCGTGGCCGGCATGCACTATACAGGAATGGCCGCGGTATCGTTCGCTCCATGGGACAAGAGCGGCGATGTTGCTCACGCCATTCAGGTCTCATCGCTCGGGGCGATCGGCATTACCATCGTCGTTCTGCTCGCGCTGGCCGTGGTGACGATTGCCTCGGTCCTCGACCGCCGGCTTGCGGCGCAGACTTCGCAATTGGCCGACAGTGAGCAGCGCTATCGCCAATTGGTGGAGCGTGCGCCCGCGGCCATTGGCCGCAGTTCTCTGGACGGTCAGATATTGCAATGCAATGAGGCCGGCGCCCGCATGATGGGATATGAGTCTGTCGACGAACTCCTTGCTTTTGGACGTGTAGTTTTCCTCGAGCCGAGCCGCGAACGCTTCATCCAATTGCTCCGTGAGCAAGGGCAGGTCACCAATCTCGAGGTCTGCATCCGCGGCAAGGACAACCGTTGTGTATGGATTCTGGAAAATGCCAGCCTGGCAGAAGATCCCATCACCGGGGCGCCCGTCGTGGAAGCCATGTTTTTGGATATTTCCGATCGGAAGGCCATTGAACTGGAGCTCAAGAAAGCAAAAGACGCCGCGGAAGCCGCCAGTACAGCGAAGAGCGATTTTGTGGCCAACATGAGCCACGAAATTCGTACGCCCATGAATGGCGTCCTCGGCATGGCCGATTTGTTGGCGGAGACATCTCTGGACAGCGAGCAGCGCGAGTACGTCGAAACCATCCGACACTCGGGCGAGGCTTTGCTGACTATCCTCAACGACATTCTCGATTTCTCGAAAATCGCAGCCGGCAAAATGACCATCGAGCCGATTCCCTTCGATCTGGCACTGACCGTTGACGAGGTCGCAGCCCTGCTGCGGCCGAAAATGCGGGAGAAGAAACTAGAGTTCGTCGTAAATTACTCGCGAGACTTACCGCGCAGAGTGGTTGGCGACTCGGGCCGGATTCGGCAAATTCTTATTAATCTGCTCGGCAATGCCGCGAAATTTACTTCACAGGGTCATGTCCGGCTCAAAGTGGATTGCATTCGACAGCAAGGGGACGAAGTCCACATCGGGTTCTTCGTGGAAGACAGTGGCATTGGCATACCCCAGGAAAAACTCGCGGCAGTATTCGAGAAATTCACTCAAGCGGATGCCTCCACCACCCGCCGCTTTGGCGGCACCGGGTTAGGGCTTTCCATTTGTGCCCGACTGGTGGAATTGATGGGCGGTGAAATTGGCGTGGATAGCAGCTCCGGCAAGGGCTCAACCTTTTGGTTCGCCTTGACTCTTCCAGTGGATCGTGTGGCGGAGGAAGGCAGCGAGGCGCGCATTTCAAAGGATGCAAGTTGTTCAGCCATTGCCCACGCTGGCTCCTTCCAAGCGTCCGACATTGCGACTTCTCCCCGCGTACTGGTCGTGGACGATAACCCCGTCAACCGGCGTGTCGCGCTCCGCACGTTGGAAATTCTCGGTTGCGTGGTCGAGACTGCCAACGATGGGGCCCAAGCGGTGGAACTCACGAAAACGAACGCGTACGACCTCGTCTTCATGGATTGCCACATGCCCGTGATGGACGGATTCGAGGCCACCGTCGCTATCCGGGATAGCGAGTCCGGGGATGCTCACCTGCCGATTGTGGCGATGTCCGCGAGCGCCATGCCCGCCGACCGGGAATGCTGCCTCAAAGCGGGCATGGACGACTTTGTCGGGAAGCCAATCAACCGCGTAGAAGTCCTCGCCGTTATACGACGGTACATTCCTTCGTTCTCTCTCGCAGTGGAAAAAGCCGCATCTGCCGCACCTGCCATTTAACCTTTCACGAAGAATCCCAAAAGCCCCGCCGCCATGATCAGCCACGCCGAATTGATGCGGAAACGTATCAATGCCAGGAGGGCCACTGCAAAGGCGGCGAGCGTAAACCAATCAACGACGGCCGCGCGACTCAGCTGCCAGCAAACCACCGCCATCAGCGCAAGCGATCCCGCAACCACGCCGTCCAGCGCAGCGCTAAAAATCGGTGATTGGCGAAGCTTGGGTATGATCGGCCCGCTCACTGCGACCAGCAGAAATCCCGGAAGAAAAATTCCTATCGTGGAGACGATCGCGCCGGGGATTCCGGCCACGATATAGCCGATGAACGTAGCGGTCGTAAACACTGGCCCCGGAGTAAATTGCCCCACTGCGACCGCGTCAATCAATTGCTTTTCCGTAAGCCAATGGAGTTTAGTGACGAACTCCGTGCGGAGAAAAGCCAGCAGAACATAACCACTCCCGAAAACGATCGAACCGATTTTCAGAAACGACAGAAACAGCCGGGAAAGCGTCACGGGAATTACAACGACAGCCACGCCCACCGCGAGGAGGGCCTTGGGCATAGCGAGATTAACGCCTGCAATGACTCTTCCTTGCGTACGTGCACTACCCAACGCTGCGAGCACACCAGAAATTGCCAGCGCCAGCAGTGGATTCACGCCAAAGAAATTCAGCCCGAAAGCAACCACGGCGACCGCAGCCAGAAATTTCGTTGGTACTGCCGTGCGAGCGAGCTTTGCTAGAGCCTGCAAGATGACGGCGATCACAACCGGCTTAATCGCATAAAGCATTCCCGCCATGCGTGGAAGCGAGCCGTAGCGCACGTACGCGGCCGCGAAAAGCGTGACTAAGATTGCCGCGGGAATGATGAAGCAGCATCCAGCCACAATGAGGCCTGGCCATCCGCGCTGGCCATAACCAATGAAAATAGCCAGCTCAGTCGAGCTCGGGCCGGGAATCAGGTTCGCCGAGGCCAATCGATCCAGGAACTCTTCACGTGTCAGCCAGCCACGCCTGCCAACGAATTCCTCTTCCATCATGGCGATGTGAGCGGCCGGCCCGCCAAAGGCAATTGTGCCCAATTTGAGGAAAGAAGCAGCAACTTCGGCCAGAGAAGGCCTTTGCCTCGTCGATGGTGCGCTGCAATTCTCCATGATTAGTACTTTATAATCATAAGCTTAGTAAATAAATGATATGACTTGACAAGATTGCACTCATATTTGATAGACTATTAGCACTCGACGACATACATTGCTAACACAAAATTCGTTGAGGGAGTTTTAGGCTCGTAGGCTCTCAAACCAAGAATTCTAACTGAGAAAACAATTGAAAGGAGCATCAACTATGGCTACTAAATTTACCCCACTGCATGACCGGATTCTCGTCCGCCGTGTAGAAGAAGCAGGAACCACGCGGGGAGGCATCATCATCCCCGACAGCGCAAAAGACAAACCGCAGGAGGGCGAAGTCGTCTCCGTCGGCAAAGGCAAGTCCAACGAAGAAGGCAAGGTTCATCCTCTCGACGTAAAAGAAGGCGACCGCATTCTGTTCGGCAAGTACTCCGGAACCGAAATCAAGCTGGATGGCGAAGACTTCATCATCATGCGTGAAGAGGAAGTTCTGGGCGTCATCAGCGGAGCAGCCAAGAAGGAATTGGCGGGATCGCGCAAGTAATAGGGATGTTCGCGTCGCGCTAAATTGTCACCCCGCTAACGCGGGCTGACGGCGCGGTCGCTCACCCAGGTCCTTCGGCGACGAAAAGCATGTCGCCTCAGGATGACAAAACAAAAAGCAGGTCCCTCGGCTTGCGCAAATACGGCGCTCGCTCGGGATGACAATAACTTTTAATTTCTTAGGAGAAAAGAATTATGGCAAAGCAAATCGTACACGGAGAAGAGTCGCGGCAGGCGATCCTGCGCGGCGTGAATATTCTCGCCGATGCAGTGAAAGTCACCCTTGGCCCCAAAGGCCGCAACGTTGTGATTGAAAAGAAATTCGGTTCGCCGACCATTACCAAGGACGGCGTGACCGTGGCCAAAGAAATCGAGCTGAAAGACTCGCTCGAGAACATGGGCGCGCAGATGGTGCGTGAAGTGGCTTCGAAGACTTCGGATGTTGCCGGCGACGGCACCACCACCGCAACCGTTCTGGCCCAGGCCATCTACCGCGAAGGCGTGAAGACGGTTGCAGCCGGCGCGAACCCGATGGCGCTGAAGCGCGGCATCGAAAAAGCAATCGGCGTGGTTTGCGGCGAAATCGACAAGAAGACCGGCGAGCGCGGCAAGGGCGAACTGGACAAGCTGTCGAAGCCGGTGCAGGGCGACCACATTGCCCAGGTTGGCACCATCTCGGCGAACAACGACGAAACCATCGGCAAGATCATTGCCGAAGCCATGAAAAAGGTCGGCAAGGACGGCGTCATCACGGTGGAAGAGTCGAAGACGCTCGAAACCCAGCTGGAAGTCGTGGAAGGCATGCAGTTCGACCGCGGCTATCTGTCCCCTTACTTCGTCACCGATCCGGAGCGCATGGAAGTGGCCCTGGAAAACGCCTACATCCTCATTCACGAAAAGAAAATCAGCTCCATGAAGGACCTGATTCCATTGCTCGAGAGCATTGCGAAGAGCGGCAAACCGCTGCTCATCATCGCCGAAGACGTTGACGGCGAAGCGCTCGCGACCCTGGTCGTGAACAAGCTGCGTGGCACGTTGCAAGTCGCGGCCGTAAAGGCCCCGGGCTTCGGCGACCGCCGCAAGGCCATGCTGGATGACATCGCCAAGCTGACCGGCGGGACGTCCATTACTGAAGACCTCGGCTTCAAACTGGAGAAGGTGGAAATCAGCCATCTCGGACAGGCCAAGAAAATCACCATCGACAAGGACAACACCACGATCATCGAAGGCAAAGGCAAGCCAGCGGAGATCAAGGGCCGGGTCGAGGAGATTCGTGGCCAGATCGACAAGACCACCAGCGACTACGACCGCGAGAAGCTGCAAGAGCGGCTGGCGAAGCTGGTCGGTGGCGTGGCGGTGATTAAAGTTGGCGCCGCAACCGAAACCGAAATGAAAGAGAAGAAAGCCCGCGTGGAAGATGCGATGCATGCGACGCGCGCGGCCGTGGAAGAAGGCATTGTCCCGGGCGGCGGCGTAGCATTGGCCCGCAGCGCGGCGGCACTGGACAAACTCAAGCTGGAAGGCGACGAGCAGATCGGCGTCAACATCGTGAAGCGCGCCATTCAGGAGCCTTTGCGCATGATCGCCGAGAACGCCGGCGAAGAAGGCGCTGTGGTTCTGGGCAAGGTGCTGGACTCCAAAGACACGAACTTTGGCTACAACGCCTTCAGCAACGAGTACGAAGACCTGGTTAAGGCCGGCGTGCTTGATCCCACCAAGGTCGTGCGCACCGCGCTGCAAAATGCCGGTTCGATTGCGTCCTTGATGCTGACCACCGAAGCGCTGGTCGCGGAGATCCCGGAAGAGAAAAAGGGAGCTCCGATGGGCGGCGGACACGGCGGCGGCATGGAAGGCATGTACTAAGCAGCAGCCAGTAGTTAGTTGTCAGAAGCCCCGCGCGCAAGCGCGGGGCTTTTTTGTGTAGCGAGAAATCCCTCAGGCGCTAAAGCGCGAAAAGCTTTTTTCGAATCTTAGCGGCACGAGTGAACTCGTGCCCTTCCCAACCTTAGGGCCCCGCGGCTAAAGTCGTGCCCTTCGCGAGCCAATGCTTGAAACATTTTGATTTCCGGCGTTTTGGCCTGGGATATG
>JBEKTR010000041.1:0-17772 GCA_049515835.1 Terriglobales bacterium | reverse complement strand
CTTTGCGAGAAATGGTCCGAGCGGCTGATATTCCCAGGCCTGGATATCCCGCGCCGACCAGTCATTCACAAGACAGATCCCGAAGATATGATTGTTAGCCTCGACAATTGAAATGGATTCGCCTAGGTTGTTGGCTGAACTCACAAACATTCCCAGTTCGAGTTCGTAGTCGAGTCGTTTGCTCGGGCCGAAGTTCGGTGGCGCATTGCCATCGCTCGTTTGCCCCTTCGGGCGCCTGATCGGAGTTCCACTAATGACCAAAGAAGATGCTCGGCCGTGATAGCCGATCGGAATGTATTTGTAATTCGGCAGCAATGGATTGTCGGGGCGAAACATGCTGCCAACATTAGTCGCGTGAAAAATCGAGGCGTAAAAATCGGTGTAATTGCCGACGTGAGCCGGCAGAAAAAGTTCAGCATCGGTCTGCTTCGTCAGAAAAGGCGACAATCGCGATTGATCAGCCGTCTTCGTGCTCAAAGCAGCAAAGATTTCGCGACGCAGCTGAACACGTCGCTCGACGCCGAGAGCCATTAAATGATTAAGTGAATCCGTCATGCACGCGTCGACTGCTTCGCATTGCAGAAGACCCGCTTCAGCGCACTTTGTAAGGTCGAGAATTGAATCGCCAATAGCGATGCCAATGCGCGGCCGCTCGCGGGTTTCACCTCGTCGAAAAATCCCAAAAGGCAGATTTTGGATAGGGAAATCTGTTTCTGGAGAATTAGCCGATGTTACCCAGCTCTGAGCCTTGAGATCATGCGTATGATCGAGCGAGAAGGTCATAGCAGGGACAAGCTTTGCAAATCTTCCACCGGTTCCGAAAAAGAGCAAGAGCCGAAAGAGAGTGAAAAATTCTTTCGCGCCGCCGCGATTTGTTCGCGAGTCAGCGAGTGCTCGCGCCAACCGATCGATCCCGAATCAATGAGGAATGCTTCCGGCGATGTCTCATTCAATAATTCGGTCGCTTCCGCTGCATCAATCGCGCCACTGCGCAGAAGTGCGGCAGCGAAAAAAACGTTGAGAAATCCATGCATTGTGCCGGATGGGCTATCCGCTGCGTAAGTGAGTCGATGCACCGAACGAAAGGGGTGGTGTAATCCCGCAGTCGCTTTGAAAGTTACTCCGGCATGCGCGCATTGGGAAATGAATTCGGCCATCCCGGCCGACGGGGGAATCATTTCCGGGGTTTCCCCGCCGGTACGTATCTTGGCGTAGCGCCCACATTCTTTCAGCGCGAAGACACAGCCCTGGAGATCGGCAGAAAGTGGAATTTCAAAGAATGCACCCAGAGTTTTTGGAATCAGCATATGTGCGCGAAAAATATCGGCGGGGTTTACCACCTTCAATTCGACGCTTGAAATTGCAATCTCGGGAGCGTGTTGGCGATTGAATTCGAGTACTTGCTTGATATCAGCTTCGATGTCGTGGCCGAGTAACGCTGATAACGACCATTTCGCACGTGTCTGGCTTAAACCCGCTAGCGCGATTTCGAATTCCGCCAAACGTGCAGCAGGAACGACAAATCTACCAAGCATCCAGCTGAATTTGCCATTGGCATAGGCAGCATAATTTTCTACCGCCGCTTCCATCGAGAGCTTCGTTGGCGGAAACAAGCCAGCGTAATCCACTAAGCCTTCCAACAACGCTGTTAGGGCTGAACTGCGGATTGTGGGCGAAGCCTGCGGCATTGCTATTTCGATTGCCCGAAATGCTTCGGCAAGTTTTGCCAGCACTCGAAATATTGCTCGTCGAGTTCAGAGGTTTCGAGCGCAAACTTCGTCGGTCGGCAGACAAAGCGAGTTTCAAACATGAAGGCGAGCGTGTCCGCGAGATAGACCGGTTTCAACTCGGCCGCGCTGGCTTTTTCGAAAGTCTCGCTGTCCGGGCCGTGCCCAGCCATGCAGTTGTGCAGGCTTGACCCGCCGGGAACAAAACCCTCCGCTTTCGCGTCGTATTGTCCCCGAATTAAACCCATAAATTCGTTCATGAAGTTCCGGTGGAACCACGGTGGACGGAAAGTATGCTCCGCGACCATCCAGCGTGGCGGGAAGATCACGAAATCGAAATTCGCGGTGCCGGGAATTTCCGAGGGCGAAGTCAACACGGTATAGATTGACGGATCAGGGTGGTCAAAGTTCACGGTGTTGATGCACATGAAATTTGCCAGGTCATATTTGTAGGGCGCGTAATTACCGTGCCAGGCGACAACCGCAAGTGGCGAGTGATCAATCTCCGCTTCCCACAAATTTCCTTGAAATTTGCAGATCAGGCGGAAATCGCCATCACGTTCCTCGAACGAAGCCACCGGCGTTAGAAAATCCCGCGGATTTGCCAAGCCATTGGCGCCGATCGGACCAAGATCGGGCAGGCGCAGCAGAGACCCGTAGTTCTCGCAAACATATCCACGGGCCTCTTTGTCAGACAATTCGACCCGAAACTTCACGCCGCGCTGGATAACGGCAATCTCGCCGGGTGCCGTTTCAATTTTCCCGAACTCGGTATGCAGAAGCAGCTTTCCAAGTTGCGGAACGATCAGCATTTCCCCGTCAGCATTGAAAAAGAAGCGATCGGTCATGGACTTGTTCGCCGTATAAATATGAATGGCTACGCCGGAATGAACTAACGCATCGCCATTTCCGGCCATTGTCGTCATGCCTTCGACGAAATCGGTTGGCCTGCTGGGAACTGGAATCGGCTTCCAACGCATTTGATTCGGCGGCGTCAAAACTTCATCGAACGGTGTACTTCGCCAGTTACCGTTGCTGATTTGCTTGAACGGTTTGTGCGCCACCGTGGGCCGCAAGCGATAGAGCCACGACCGCCGGTTCGTCGATCGCGGAGCGGTAAACGGGGTCCCGCTGATCTGCTCGGTATAAAGCCCAAACGGCGTTTTTTGCGGAGAGTTCTGGCCCTGCGGCAATGCGCCTGCAACTGCTTCCGTCGCAAACTCATTTCCGAAGCCGGATTGATAGAGCAGGGAACCAGCGGTTCCCGAAGATTTCGTCATCTTGAAATTTCCGTGAGCGAACTTCTACAGATTTCCTCGCAGTGCCTGTTCCTGTTCAATCGCAGTGAACAATGCTTTGAAGTTACCTTTGCCGAACCCACGGCTGCCTTTGCGCTGAATAATCTCAAAAAAAACCGTCGGCCGATCTTCGACGGGTTTCGAGAAAATTTGCAGCAGGTAACCTTCCTGGTCGCGGTCGACAAGCACGCCGAGTTTTTGCAGCGCTGGAATGTCCTCATCAATCGGCCCCACACGCGAAGGCAGTTCTTCGTAATACGAATTTGGTACGCGCAGAAAATCCAAACCGTTGTTTTGCAATTTGTCCACAGTGTGAATCACATCTTTTGTCTGCAAGGCTATGTGTTGCACGCCCGCGCCGTGGTAGGCCTCGATGTATTCATCAATCTGGCTCTTCTTTCGCGCCTGCGCCGGTTCATTGATTGGAAATTTCACCGAATGAGAATCATCCGACATCACGATGCTCATCAGCGCACTGTATTCGGTCGAAATATCCTTGTCGTCAAAGGTGATGTAACGATGAAATCCGAAAACGTTCGTATAGTAGTCGGCCCAATCCTGCATCTTACCCAGCTCAACATTGCCGACAATGTGGTCAATCCGCAAAATTCCGCAATCGTCTCCCGCAATGTGCGAAGGAGAAAACCCGGGCAAAAACGGCCCCTTGTAATCTTTGTAGGAAATTAGCGAATGGATGGTATCGCCGTAGGTGTGGACCGCAGCGCGCCGAATCGTTCCGTGCGAGTCCGTTTCGTCGTGGGGCTCCATGGCAGGTTTGGCGCCGCGTTTTACGGCATCGGCAAAAGCTTTATCTGCGTCATCCACTTCAAGTGCAATATCGCATACGCCGTCGCCATGCTTCTTAATATGCTCAGCCGCAGGATGGCTGGCATTCATCGGCGTGGTTAGTACAATATTGGCCTTGCCTTGCGTCATCGCATACGAAGTTTGCTCGCGATGTCCGGTTTCCAGGCCGCTGTAGGCGAGCTGAGAGAACCCGAATCCCTTGCGATAGTAATAAGCGGCTTGCCGCGCGTTTCCCACCCAGAACTCAACGTGGTGAATACGTTTCAACTTCAGGGGATTTTCCATATCGTCTTCCCACAACTAAACAGCGACCGCCGCCGGCGTTACGTGATGCAACCAATGTTTCCACGCCAGATCTTGCCCTGTCTTCGCGCGATTGAAGGCCGCAATCAACTTGGCGACGACTGGCCCAGGTCTTCCGTCGCCAATCTTTGTGCCGTCCAATTCGGCGAACGGAACGATTTCCGCCGCAGTTCCTGTTACAAACAGTTCATCGGCGTTCTTCAGATCTTCCAGCGTCAAGATGCCGATTTCCATCTTATACCCAAGCGAGCGTGCCAGTTGAATTACTGAATCTCGGGTGATGCCGAGCAGAATCGAAGATTCTTCGTCATTGGTGCGAACCACGCCGTCTTTCACGATAAATACATTCGCTACCGCTGCTTCGGCCACGTTCCCCTCCACGTTGAGAAGCACAGCTTCGTCAAATCCTCGGGACACCGCGTCGCGCGTCGCCAGGAACGAATTGACGTACTGACCACAGGCTTTGGCCGTCGGCGGCATCATGCGAGCGTCAAACTTTACGTAGGGCGAAAGCGTCATGCGGGCGCCTTTTTCGACGCTTCCTTTCGGTACGTGCTTAATTCCGCTCCAAGCAAGAATAGCCGTCTCAGTGGGGTTATGCCCACGCAATCCCAGCGATTCCGAGCCGTAATAGCAAAGCGGACGAATGTAGCATTCCTGGAAATTATTGCGGCGAACGACCTCGCAAACGGCGTCCTCCATTTGCTCGCAAGTGTAAGGGATCTCCAAGCCGTACACCGCCGCCGAAGCAAAAAATCGCTTCATGTGCGCATCGAGCCGAAAGACCGCAGGTCCGTGCGCCGTCATGTAACTGCGCATGCCCTCGAAAATACCGGTTCCATAGTGAAGGGCATGAGAAGAAATATGGATTTTACTGTCCTTCCAGGGAATCACCTGACCGTTAATCCAGGCCCAATGTGTACTTTCAAATGGCATGACCCTCACCTCGCTATTTCTTATAAATAGCTGAGTAACCACCGCAACGTAAAGAGCATACACAAGGCATAAATGAATTTGTTATTAAGAAGGTAATGTAAAATACGTTTATGACCTTAGATTCCAAAGTAATCGATGAAAAGAGCTGGCAACTGTTGCGCGAGCTTCAGGAAGACGCTCGCCTCACCTATGCCGAGCTCGGCCGCCGCGTGTCTCTAAGCCTTCCTGCGGTGGCGGAGCGCATTCACAAGATGGAAGACGCGGGGATTATCGAAGGTTATCGCGCTGAGATTAACCCCGCGCGCATTGGCATGCCCATCACGGCGTTCATTCGCATCAGCATCGTAGGCGATTTTACGCGCGTGACCAAAGTCGTCCAGGAACTGCCCGAAGTACTCGAGTGCCATCGCAGCACTGGCGCGGATTCATTCATCCTAAAGGTGCAAGTAAGATCGGTTCAGCATATGGAGTCCGTCATCGACAAGCTCACACCATTTGGTACGACATCTACATCCGTGGTCCTATCATCCCCCGTCAAACGGCGGATGTTGGGGATGACGACAGAGCAAGTTGCCATCCGGCAGCGTCGCCGCCCTACCAAGCGTTGAGCGCGTGTATTATGCAGAGTGCTTTCACGTCTTAAGTTTAAAGTGGTCGAATTCATGAAAAACGAAGTGGAAGTCGGCGGCAAATTGCAGATCAGCGATGTTGTGCGCGTCGCCCGCGAACGCGCTCATGTCAGGTTAGCAGAGGCTGCAAAGCCTAAGATCGCTGCTAGTCGTGCCTATGTCGAGCAACTTGTAGCGGGAAATCAAACTGTCTATGGCCTGACGACAGGATTCGGCAAGCTCGCCAATATCCGCATCGCCCAGCAGGATTTGCAAGCTCTGCAACGTAATCTGCTTCTTTCCCATGCTTTCGGTACAGGGGAACTTCTTTCCACGGAAGTTGTTCGGGCGATGCTCTTGCTGCGTGCGCAAAGTTTGGCCTGGGGATTCAGCGGTGTGCGCCAGACGGTGATTGATTTGCTGATTTCCTGCCTCAATAAAGGCGTCCACCCCCAAGTTCCTTCGCAAGGTTCAGTCGGGGCCAGTGGCGATCTCGCTCCGCTCGCCCATATGAGCTTGCTCCTCATCGGCGAAGGCAAAGCCGAATATCAAGGCGAATGGTTGGACGCTCACGAAGCTCTGCGCCGTGCAGGGCTGAAACCGATTGTGCTCGAAGCTAAAGAAGGCTTGGCTCTCATCAATGGCACCCAGGCGATGACTGGGATCGGCTCCCTCGTCGTACACGATGCGCAACTCCTGGCTACGGTGGCCGACATCGCCGGTGCCATGACTCTCGAAGCCCTTAAGGGAACTTTACGAGCCTTCGATGCCAAAGTAAGTCAGGTACGCCCACATATCGGCGCCGTTCAAGTTTCCGATAACGTCAGGCGGATTGGCGCGAACAGCCCAATTCATCAATCGCATGCGAATTGCGAAAAAGTGCAAGACCCATATTCTTTGCGGTGCATTCCCCAAGTGCACGGCGCCAGCCGCGATGCGCTGAAGCACGTCGCCGAAGTTTTGGAGCGCGAAATTTACAGCGTGACCGACAATCCCTTAATTTTTGCGAACGAGCAAGAGGTGATCTCTGCGGGTAATTTCCACGGGCAGCCTGTCGCTTTAGCAATGGACTACTCTAAGCTCGCAATTTCCGAACTAGCGAACATTAGCGAGCGCCGCACGGCATTCTTGCAGGACTCATCGCTTTCCGGACTGCCTCCGTTCCTGGCGCAAAGCGGGGGCCTGCATTCCGGATTGATGATTACCCAGTACACCGCGGCCAGTCTTGTCAGCGAAAATAAAGTGTTAGCTCACCCGGCAAGTGCCGACAGCATTCCCACCAGCGCCAATCAGGAAGACCACGTGTCCATGGGCACAATTGCGGCTCGCCAAGCCGGGATGATCCTCGAAAATGCGAAAACGGTTATCGCGATTGAATTGCTCAACGCAGCGCAGGCCTTGGAGTTCCATAAACCGCTTGAGCCGGGCCCTGGCGCAAAGGCCGCCTGGCGGACTATTCGCGAACGAGTCCCATTTGCGGATACCGATCGTATTATGACGGGCGATCTCGCAGCCGTGAAGGAATTGATGGCTTCCGGCAAATTGCGCGGAAACGTGGAAAAAGCTGTTGGTTCTCTACACTAAAAATCAAACAATAGAAATCGGCTTCGTCGCTCCAAAAAGAATGACGAAGCCGATAAAATAACCAAGCCGAACCTCGCTGTGCGAATCCTACTGAATCGTCAGGGCGATGTTCACCGTATGCGTGGTGACGCTCGTGCCTTTAGCTTTCAGCGTATAAGAACCGGTCGGCGTATTCGCGTTCGTGCTCAGCGTCAACGTCGAGCTTTCCGGATCTGTACCATCCAGCGTCCAGGAGTTCGGAACGATCTTGCAAGTGGACATCGGCGGCTGGCCGGTGCAGCTTAGGTTCACGGTTTGATTGAACCCGGCGCTTGGCGTCAAGGTAATTGTCGATGTTCCTTGATTTCCATGGGTCACGGTGAGTGAGCTGGGTACGGCGCTGATGCTGAAGTCAGGACCGTATCCCGTCAAATAGACCGTCTGCGTTGGGTCTTGATAGGCATTATCGCTGATGACCACGGTGCCTGTGCGCACGCCATAAACCGTCGGTGTGAAAGTCACGCCAATGGTGCAAGAGCCTTGCGGTTCAACTTGACTGTTCAGGCAGGGAGTTGCCTGGGTTAACGCAAAGTCTCCGGTGACCGCGATGGAACTGATGTAAAGGTCATCGCTTCCCGTATTGGTGATTTTGAAATACATCACCGGGCTGGTCACATTCAGTGGTTGCGGCGGGAACTTCAGCGACGATGGAGCCAGATTCGATGTCGGAGTCAGCAATATCTCGCGCACCCGGTTGTTGACGCCATCGGCGACGTAGAGATGGCCGCCGCCATCCACGGAGGCGCCATAATTATCAAGCTCAGCTCCCAATGCGAGGCCGCCATCGCCCAGGAATCCGTAATACTTGGGATCACCGGTCTTACCTGAAACGCCAATCACCTCATGCGTAGGATCGCTGTAGTCCACGCGTTGAATCACATAATACAAGCCGCTACCCGCCACATACATGTTCCCGTGCGGGTCGATGACAACATCCTGGGGGGTTTGGTAAGCCGCGTCAAGTGCAGGTCCTTTCTCTGGTCCAAAGAGGATCCCGTTGCAATCAAACGCATATGGATACATGATGCCGGAATTTACAATCTCCACCTGATTCTCGTTCGTATTGGCAATATAGACGTTGCCAAAAAGATCCGGCGCAACACTAAAGGGTCCATTCAATTCCGCTGAAGCGGCAGAACCGTAGTTGCCCGTGTTCATGCATGCAATTGACGTTGTGCCCCCCGCGAAGGTCCCGATGATGCCGCCTGGGTACACGATACGAACCTGATTGGCGCGTTGGTCGGCAATATAAATATTACCGGCTGTATCCACCTCGACGGTCGTCGGAAAGGCCAAGGAAGCCTTCGTGGCCAGCCCGCCGTCTCCGCAACTCGGAGCGCAGCTCTTCCCGTTCCCAGCGATGGTGGTAATAATGCCGGTCGAGGGGTTGACTTCACGAACCACGAAGTTATTGCTGTCCGCGATATAAACGTTGCCTGAGGCATCCACTCCCACGCCATCCGGTCCACTTAAAGTGGCCGAAGTGGCCGGGCCGCCGTCACCCGTGTAATTAGCGATGCCCGTGCCCGCGAAGGTCGTGATGTTACTGGTACAGAAGCCAGTGCCCGCGGTGCCGCTGCATCCGCTGATCTTTCGAATGCGATTGTTCGCCGTGTCAGCTATGTAGACGTTCCCAAGGCTATCAACAGCGGTCGCGCGGTTACCTGCGAGAATCGCCGAAGTAGCTGGTCCGCCGTCGCCGCCGCTTGCGACAGTCGTACCGTTACCGCCAGCCAGCGTGGTGATAAAGCCAGTAGTGGCATTTACTGCCCGCACAACTTGATCGCCACTGTCGCCGATGATGAAGCCGCCACCAGGACTCGCCCACACCCCGCGTGGACCATTGAGTCCAGCTGACGTCGCCGCGCCGCCGTCGCCGCTATAACCGCGTAAGCTGTAGTTGCCCGCCACCGTCTGAATAGTGCCGCTGCTCCAGGTCACTTCGCGAATGTCGTTTACGGGCGGCTCAGTGATGTAGAGATTGTTCGAAGAATCAAACGAAATTTGCCACGGAGCGGAGATATTCGCATTTATCGCGGCTCCGCCGTTACCGCACCCCTTCGCGGGCGCGCACGCAGTTCCGTTTCCCGCATAGCCTGTGACAATGCCAGTGGAAGTGGAAATCACACGAATGCGGCGGTCGCCTGTGTCAGAGAAATAAATGTTGCCGTTGCTATCCAGAGCGATTCCGTTGGGGCCATTCATGGTCGCTGCCAGCGCCTGACCGCCATCGCCGCACGGCGACGTGGGAGAAGAGCAGGTGTATCCAGTTCCAGCGATCGTATTAATCGTTCCAGCCAGGATCTGCACATTGGCGATGGTGATGGTTGATCCAGTGCGGTTGACCACACGAATCCGGTTGTCGTTCGTGTCCGCAATGTATAAATTTCCCGCCTTATCTACAGCCACTGCGGTGGGCGCGCCAAGCGTCGCGTTGTAAGGTGCCCCGCCGTCGCCGCAAGCAGGTGGAGGCGCCATGGGACTTGCGCACTGGTGGGCGTTACCCGCCAGGTTGTTGATGACATAAGTATTGGTGCCCGCTTTGATGTAAACCTCGCGAATTAGGTAATCCGTTGTATCGGCAATATAGACGTTGCCCTTGGCATCGGTCGCGATTCCAACGGGATTGTTCAAGCTGCCGCTCGTCGCGGGGCCGCCATCAAGTTTCTGCGGATCTTCCGTCGGATACCCAATGCCGGCAAATACCGTGAGGTTCCCAGACGTGTCCACTTTGAAAATTTGGTTCTGCGAGGGCGCCGTGATGTAGGTGTTGCCTTTCGCATCTTGCGCAACCGAGCTCGGTCCTGCGATATCAGCCATCGGTCCCGTTGCCGGGCCGTTTACGCTGCCGCCGCCAGCAATTGTGTTGATGGTGTTTTGCGCGGACGCAGCCATCGTCCACACGAAACAGAGAAGAAGGGTCGTCAAAAACGCTAGTGACTTGCTGAACGCTCGGGAGTGAGAGGATTTCATTCGGTTACACCTTTTTGGTCAAAGATTCAAAGATTAGAGATATTGTCGCGATGCTGGGGAGGCCGGTACCCACGGATTTACATCCGATTATGAAGAATACCCCGCGCTATGAGTGGGCGCAAGCAATTGGAAAGACTAGCACTAGGTAAAAAAGGCTCTATACGATTGGCCCATACGGATTATCCGTGCAAAGTCTCCGTCGAGGAACCTAGACGTCTATTTTGTCGCGACCCTCCGCCGGGATATACCAAAGAATTAAGAGATACTTCATGGGCCCACTCGATTTCGTCGTCGTTATTGCCTACCTCACCGCGGTCACAGCCTTTGGCTTACGCTTTCGCAAGCGCCAAAGGACCCTAAAAGAATACTTTCTTGGCAATCGGGACATTCCTTGGTGGGCGATCTCCCTCTCAATTGTCGCCGCAGAGACCAGCACTTTGACCATCATCAGCGTCCCAGGGCTCTCCTACGACAAAGATTTCGGCTTCCTGCAACTGGTCATCGGCTACCTGGCAGGACGGGTGATTGTCTGCTATCTCCTTATTCCCCAGTATTTTAGGGGAGAATTGTTCACGGCCTACCAACTCATCGAACGGCGCTTCGGCCAACGCCTCCGGAGCTTGACCGCCGGACTATTCCTCATTACCCGCGCCGCGGCGGAAGGTGTTCGAGTATTTGCCGTCGCTCTTGTTGTGCGAATCGCGCTCGAACCCTGGCTGCACGGCATGAGCGACTTCGCCAGCGACCTCACCGCGATTGGCGTGGTGACCCTCCTGACCCTGATTTATACCTTTGAGGGCGGCTTGGCTGCCGTCATCTGGACTGACGTTGTACAGTTGGCCATCTATGTAGCCGGAACGATTGTCGGATTTTTCACAATTTTGCATCTCGTTCCCGGTGGGTGGGCGACCATTCATTCCATGGCCGGTGCAGCAGGGAAGTTCCACATGTTCGACTTCTCCTGGAGCTTCTATAAGACCTACACATTCTGGTCTGGCCTGATCGGAGGCGCATTTCTGACCACGGCCAGCCATGGGACCGACCAATTGATCGTGCAGCGCTTGCTCACCGCCCGTAACGAACGCCAGTCGAAATACGCTCTCTTGTTCAGCGGAGTGGCTGTATTTTTTCAATTTGCACTGTTTCTGCTCATTGGCGCGATGCTATTCGTTTTCTACCGCCTCTATCCGCCGGCCGTTGCTTTTGCCCGCACGGACCAGATTTTTCCATCTTTCATTGTTCATTACATGCCATTGGGAATTCGTGGTCTGCTGATTTCCGCGATTCTCGCTGCCGCCATGTCGAACCTGAGCGCAGCCTTGAACTCGCTCTCATCTACATCAGTCATGGATTTCTATGCCCGAATCAAACCGCAATCGAGCGAAGAAGCAAAGTTGAAACTTTCGCGGGTCATTACCATTGCGTGGGGAATTGTTCTGTTCGGTCTCGCAATACTCGCGCGTCATGGCGGAAAAGTGGTTGAAGTCGGACTCTCCATCGCTTCCGTTGCTTACGGAGCTTTGTTGGGTGTTTTCTTACTCGGAGTTCTGACTCGCCGGGCCAATGAAGCCGGTGCAATGGTCGGAATGTTGGTTGGATTTCTGCTGAACGTTTACCTATGGCAATTCACACGCGTGCCCTTCACATGGTACGTGGCGTTGGGAAGCGCGGCAACATTCCTAATTGGTTACAAAGCGAGCCGCTTCTACGAACGAAAGTTACCAGTTTCTTGAAATGAGCAAACTGTTTCCATCTTGGGTGCCCCATTTCTTGCGCGCTCTTTGCGCAAGAAGTGGGATCCGAATCGAAGCCACTGTCCCATGGAAAACTTTCAATTGAATTCTTCGAACTACCAAATAGCCTCTAACAGAGGGCTGGCAGCTATTCCTGAATCTCGGGTCACTAATTTTAGGCCGTGGGCTCGCGCGGTTGCTCCAATAAGCCGATCTGCGGGATCGTGCGGATAGTCATCGGGGAACTGCGTGGCAAGCGCAGCAATTTCTGCCGTGATGGGTTTGATAACTACATCCTGCGTGACCAACTGAACCGAGGCTTCCACCGTGCCGTAAGCGCGAATCCGCCCTCTCGTGAACAGTGCGGCGAGTTCCCAAAGCGAAATCGCTGAAATCGCGATGCCGTCCTTTTTTTCTGCGGCCCGAATGGCTTGTGCGGCCGCGCGGGACAAGCGCTTGGGTTCGCCGGTCATCCAGATCAATACATGCGTGTCGAGCAGAATCACCGCAATGCGTCCCACGTTTCGGGTGGAACGACAGGCGATTCTATGTCGCCGGCTATTTGCAGAATGCCCTCTAATCGACCGATCAAACTCGGTCTATCGTTTTCAACCGCGACCAGTTTCGCGACGGGGCGGCCTCTTTTGGTGATTAGAATCGATTCCTTCGTGCGGCTTACCTGCTCCATCAAATTAAGGCAGCGTGCTTTAAACTCGCCGGCAGGCATCTTCTTCATGGTCGCCTCGAAATGTTCATGGTCATTATAACATGACCACTACTCAAAAACGATACTACGATGGACTTATTGGCTGCCCCCACTTGACGCGACCCCTCACTTTCGCGTCTAGTGTTCGGAATGCACTGGATTCTTCTCGCCATTCTCATCGTCATGCTGGCAGTCATGCTGCTGGCTTTGCACTGGACGCCGCTCGGGGCCATGATTCGCGCCCAAATCGCCGATCGTCCGCGGCGGCGATTATTTTTGGCTTCCGTCAGCTTCTTTCTGACTTTCGCGATTGTGCGCGGCATGGTCTATTGCATCACGCACGATATACCCCCTTTTCATTACGTGATGGTGAAAGGCACGCACATTCACCACCTGGTATTCGGCATTTTCATTTTGCTGGGCGTAGGTTACGGATGGCTCTGCGAAGTCGGCAATGGCAGCGATACTTCGTCCATTTTTGCGAGCAGCCTGATGTCGCTTCTTTATGGAATCGGGGCCGCGCTCACCCTCGACGAATTCGCCCTCTGGCTGAACTTGAAAGATGTTTATTTTGTGAAAGAAGGCCGCTCCAGCTTCGACGCCATCATTCTTTTTGGCTCACTGCTCATGATTGGCGCATGGGGACAGCCGTTTTTTTCCGCGATATTGCATGGCCGCGCCCGACGCCGGTAGCATGGCCGGAGGTAGAAAGCTATAATTCGTTCGGTTTATTAGGCAACTTCTTGCAAAAGAGTGGTTTATGAGACGAGAGAGTTCAACAGGGGCCGCTTATTGGTTTACCTCTATCGCACTGTTTTTGTTGCTGACAACTAGCGGGCAGGCTGCTGTTCCTAGAACGAAGATTCTTCATAACTTCGTCGGTGGAAGTGACGGAGAATTCCCATCCGCGAGCTTAGTCGCGGATGCCGCTGGAAACCTTTACGGGACAACGGCGAATGGTGGAGTAACTACGACTTGCCTTGGTTCGAAGGTAGGGTGTGGAACCGTTTTTGAGTTGTTGGCGCCAAAATCTCCTGGCGGCACATGGAAAGAAGTCATCTTGTACAGGTTCACGGGCGAATCAGATGGTGCAACCCCCGACGCTAGCCTCATCTTTGACAATGCGGGAAACCTTTATGGAACGACGACGAACGGGGGAACATTTGACGGCGTATGCGGGGACAGTCAGATTGATTTCGGTTGTGGGGTAGTTTTTGAGCTCTCGCCAAACGCGAATGGCCCTTGGACAGAGACGGTGATACATGCGTTTACCGGAGAGTATGGCGACGGTGCGAACCCCGTGGCCAACTTGGTATTGGATAGCTTGGGTAATTTATATGGAACTACCGAATTAGCGGGCAGCTGCCCATCGACTTGTGGGTACATAGACGGATACGGAGTTGCATTCGAACTCTCGCCAAACGGTTCAGGAGGCTGGACAGAGACAATCCTTCATCAGTTTAACGATGGGCCGGAGGGATCAGCTCCCCTTGCGGGCTTAACATTCGATCAATCGGGGAACCTGTATGGAGTTACTAGCTCTGGTGGGACATCTGAGTTGGGTGCAGTTTTCGAACTGACTCCTCCGATTGTCCAAGGCCAGCAGTGGACATTGTCTGTCTTGTATGCCTTCACAAGCGGCGGCGGTTCGCGGGGAAATTTGATCTTTGATAAAGCCGGCAACATATATGGTACGGGAGCAAACGGGAACGGTACCGTGTTCGAGCTGTCACCCTCCGGAGGCGGGACTTGGAGCGAGTCGACCCTGTACGAATTTGGCCAGGGTCATGCAATCGAGCCTTGGGCAGGATTAATCTCTGACAAAGCGGGCAATTTGTATGGCACGACGGAAGGAAAATTCTGTGGTGCTGTTTTCCGTTTACAGCCGAGTCAAGGAAGTTGGTCCGAAGCTGAACTGGATTTCTTCGCGGGGCAGAATGAGCCTTGTAATCTCGCGGCTAGCTTGATCTTCGGAAAATGGGGCGCTGCATATGGAACTAGCGTGGCTGGCGGTAAGTGCAGCATTAAGAACGGATGTGGCACGGTTTTCGGAATTTTGCCCTAGTCTGAACGCCCCCGGGTGAGAAATCACCACTCTAAAGGTCATTCGGCCCAGTCGGCAGGCCATCCTCTTCTTTGGCTTCGGCCTCGCTTAACAATCCCTTCAAATCCAGAGGCCGCGTGTACATGGCCAGTTTGCCGTCTTTATCGTGCGGCCAAACTTCGCGCGGTTTGTCACGATAAAGCTCGACGCCGTTGTCGTCCGGGTCGCGCAAATAAATCGATTCGCTCACCCCGTGATCGGCAGCACCTTCCAGCGGAATACTCGCTTTCAATACACGATGGAGCGCATCAGCCATCGCCACTCGTGTGGGATAGACGATGGCTGTGTGATAAAGGCCTGTCGTTCCCGGCGGAGGCGGCGATCCACCAAGGCTCTCCCAGGTGTTGATGGCGATGTGGTGATGGTAGCCGCCAGCAGAAAGAAATGCAGCGCTGTCGCCCATGCGCTGCATGACCTCCAGGCCGAGCACTCCAGAATAAAACTGCAACGACCGCTCCAGGTCAGCAACTTTCAAATGCACGTGCCCAATATGCGCGCGCGGATCAGCCGGAGCGTTCTTCTTGGGCGCTTCATTCATTTATTTCTCAGTGTTGCTGCGGAACAAAGCCCGTCATCACGGCATCGCGCATCAAATCTGGCGGTAACAACCCTTGCGCCAGAATGAAGTCATGAAACTTCTTCTGATCAAATTTGCTGCCTAACGCCGACTCGGTATCCTTACGCAGTGCAATCAGCTTCGTATATCCATAAAAATAGCTGTTGGCCTGGCCCGGCGCTCGATAGGTGTAACGCTCGACTTCTTGTTCGGCCATGGCATGTGAACACACGACATCCTGCTCGAGTACGCGGTAAGCGTCTTCCGGCTTGATTTTCCCCGACTGAAGTTCGGGATCAAGAAACGCCCGCGCTGCCCGCAAAAGCCGATAGTCAAGCGAGACCAACTGACCCTCCAGCGGCATATAGGGCTTGATGAGATATTCGGAGTACAATCCCCATCCCTCGACGTTGGTGCTGTTGAAGGCGTAGCGCACGCGCGCCAGCGAGACTCCGTGTTCCAGCATGGAATCAAATTGCAATTCGTGCCCCGGACGAGCTTCGTGCGCAGTGAGCGTCCACGCAGCCGCGTCGAAAGTAAAGTCGTCATAGACGTCTGCTTTGGCGCCCACTGCGGGCGGGATGTTCAAAGGAAGCACAAAAACACCTTTCTGTCCGGTGTTGTGCAGGAACGGCGGCGGCTGCATATGCGGCGCAGGTTGCTGTGCCGTTTCGGCGGCGGTGGCAATGCGAATCTGCGCCGGCCGGTCGGGCAGGGTTACGATCTGCTTCTCCTGAATGATCTTTTCGATTTGTTTCAGGCGCTCTTCGTAAAAAGGAAGAATTGCGTCTCCGACAAGTTGCTGCTTCTTGAGTTCGCGCATCACGTCACGATAGTCGCTCGAAGGCAAGTGTTTTTCTTTGGCGATTTGTGCGGCGATCGGCTTCATCTCCGCTTGCATCTCGTTGAATGCCCGGTGGGCCATGGCAGCGACTTGATCCGGAGGAATATCGATGCCGTAGGCCTGCAGCGCTAACGCGTATTCTTCAGGGAGCAGACGAAAATCAGTTCGCGCTTTGGGTAAAACTTCCTCTTTCACCCACGCGTCATAGCTCGTGAGTTCCTGCTTGAGCACGCCGAAGGGTTCTTCCCATCCCGTAAGTTTGTACTGTTTGAGCAGGGCTTCAATTCCCTCTAGATAGTTGGAATTCCGCCCCATCTCAGTTTCGAGTTCCGTCTTCGCTGGGAAAACCACGCCCGGCTTAGCCATCTGCTCTTGCACGCGCTGTTTTGCGATTTCGACCAGCGACTTGTAATTCGGATCCAATCCGGCATATGCGCGAATGCGGGCCACGGCCGCGGGACGACGCTCAGCCGGCGTTTGTTCATCCAGCAGAATGCGCAATCCCGAAAACACTTCGCCGCTCGCGTTGATGAAGGGAACTTCGTGCGCACGATTAAAGTCGTCCTGCTTGAATTCAAGTTCAACGCGGCGAATGATGATTTGCAAATCCTGCACCACGTTCTTGTCTTTTTCCGTCGTTGCAGCCGTTTTGAACTTTTCCAGCAGTTCTTCCGTCTCTTTTCGTTGCGTGTCTTCATCCGTCAGCGTGGGCTGGGAGATTCTTGTGTCATACTCGCTTAATCCCTGATTCGATCCACTTTCGGGATGGTGCTTCATCTCGATGGCCAGTAGCTGGTTTGTGTACTGGTTGCTGGTGGCAACCCAGGCGGGAGTTGACTCGGCGGGTGCAATCATGGGAAAAATCGCAGACAAAAATAAAATTGGAATGACGCGCATCAAATATTCCTCCGCAGGTTAGAACACAAGAACTTGAACCACGAAGGCAGGATTGTACCGCTTCTGCCGCGCCAAGTTGTTACGCCAGCATCACCGAATCTTGCCGATATAAACGCCGTGCGGCTCCAACTCGATCGTTTTGAAAGCCCCTGCGGGAACAGTAGCGCCGTTCTGCAAAAGCGTCCGGGCTTGCGTTTTTTGCAGCTTCTGTGCCGACAAATCGAAGCTGGACTGCTGTTTTTGCGTGCTCATATTGATCGCAACCAAAACGGTTTCAGCTTTATATTTGCGCAAGTACGAAAGCACATTCGGATCAGCAGTATTCAACGCGACGTAGTCCCCTTCGCGCAAGGCAGCTTCTTTTCTCCGCAATTCCAATAGCTTTTTATAAAAATTCCAAATTGACGTTTGGTCTTTTTCTTCTGTCTCGACATTGTGAATTTGCGCACTCGCAGGGACCGGAAGCCATGGCGTGCCGGTGGTAAATCCTGCGTTTGTCCCGGATGTCCACTGCATCGGCGTCCGTTCGCCGTCGCGGCCTTTTTCAATAGGCCAATTTACTTTGCCGATCGGGTCTTTCACTTCATCTTTCGTCTTAGGGTCGTTATTCTCCATGCCGATTTCTTCGCCGTAATACATAATCGGCGTGCCGCTCAG
>JBEKTR010000040.1:0-17944 GCA_049515835.1 Terriglobales bacterium | reverse complement strand
TGGTGACGCATGGGAATATCCTTGCTGACGTTCATACCTTCAACTATTGGATGCGCTACACAGAAGGCGGCATCTACCTGCACGCCGCGCCGATCTTCCACATCGCGGACTTTCCCAGTATGTTCGCGGCTCCGGCCTTCGGTGCTAGCCAAATCACAATTCCAAAATTTAGCGCACAGACTTTCTGCGAGACGGTGGCGCGAGAACGTATAACTCATAGCGTGCTCGTACCCACGATGATCAATTTGCTCACACAATTGCCGGACGCGAGAAAGTATGACTTGAGCAGCCTGCAGGTGCTGGCGTATGGCGGCTCACCCATGGCCCCGGAACTCGTCCATCGGACGCGGGAACTCCTGCCCAAGGTCAAGTTAATTCAAGTGTATGGCTTGAGTGAAACAGGTTTCCTTACTGGCTTGCAGGACCAGGATCACACCGAAGACAAACTGGCATCCTGCGGGCGACCCTGCCCCGGTGTCGATCTCCAAATTACAGACACTTCAGGAAAACAACTCGGGCCGGGACAGGCAGGCGAACTCGTCGCACGAGGCGCCAACGTCATGCGGGGCTATTGGAACAATCCTGAAGAATCTGCTGCGGCGTTTCGCGAAGGGTTCTTTCGTACGGGAGATATCGGCCGTCAGAATGCTGATGGATATTTTTTTATTCTCGACCGGCTAAAAGACATGGTCGTCACCGGCGGTGAAAATGTTTATTCGGGCGAAGTGGAAGCAGTGATCTACGCGCATCCCGCAGTTCGTGAAGTAGCCGTCTTCGGCATACCCGATCCGGAATGGGGCGAGCTTGTAATGGCTTGCGTGGTCTTGAAACCTGGAGCAACTCTTACTACCGTTAATTTGATTGCGTTCTGCCGACAAAGTCTTGCGAACTACAAGGTTCCCAGGCGCATCGAATTTTCCGAAACAGATCTACCCAAGAATAGCGCCGGCAAGGTGCTGAAGAAGGCACTACGTGAGCGTTTCTGGGTGCAGCAAGAACGCGCCGTGAGTTGACTCCATACTGCATCATTGGCACGGCAATGAGGCACCCTCAAATTGCCGCGATCATTGCGTTGAATCCGAAGACTGAACTCAAGGTTGAAGGGAAAACAGAAATGAACCAACCGGACAGCCGAGAATCCACAGATATCTCGAGTAGACTCATTGATCTATTGGTGGAATACAGAATCAAGCTTGATGCGATGGAGCATGTTCTGAAAGAGATCAATCCTCTCGTTCATGAATTATATCTGGGCACGATTGAAAATCTGCAAGCTAAGAAAACAGCAGAATTAAAAAGAATACTCTCGGCCAAGCTCACTTTAAAGCTTAACAAGGGCTAGGGAAGAAAGGTAAGTCACTTAAGTGCGCGATTTTGGCAGTGTCACGGGCCCAGCGCTTTACACTTCTCGATAAATTGCTCTGCCGGTAGAACGTATTCCATTGACCCTACGGGCTGAGGCGCCGGGTTCTATGTGATGTTTGTACCGGCACGGCTCGCATATGCCGTGCAATCTTTGCTCGCGCACGCGCGAGTTGAGCTTTGACCGTTCCATTGGGCAATCCTAGAATTCGGGCTGTTTCAAAGATTGAGAGGCCCATCAAAACCCGCAGCTGAAATGTTCTCCACATGCTTGGCGACAGGAGTGCGACGCACTTCTGCAAACGCGCAGAGAGTTCGAGATTGCGGCACTCCTCTTCAGGGTTGGGCCGTGTATCGTGAAGTTTTTCCCAGATGAAGGCCCCTTCCTCTCCTCCCGTCTGCTCATCCAAAGACAGATGCATTCGGCGGGGCCGTTTGCGCAATTGCATAAGCGCGGAGTTATGGACAACTCTGGTCAGCCAGGTAACCATCTGTGACTGCCCCCTGAATTGGTTGACATGCCTGTACGCGGCCAACATGGCTTCCTGCACTGCGTCCTCCGCATCCGCTGCATTGCCAAGAATTCGGAAAGCATATCTGTAAAAAAACGGCAATCGGAGTGACATGACTTCTGTCATTTCGAGAATTGCGCTCTGGTAGCGGGAGACATCAGTACTAAGGTCATTCCCGGTCGTTTGCGTTTGCATGTCCATTCGTGTCATTTCACAGCAAAAATGAACGTTGCCTGCCAACGTAGTTGCGTGATGTAGCTCACATTGGGGTGGGATCCAAGCCAAATTCACGAGTTTAGTGGGGGCGTTTTCACCGCTAGAAGAGGTTTAGGGGTTAGACATTTCAGCATTATGTGCTCAACGAAATTGACGCGCCATTGACACTGACTGACTTTTTCGTTGGCCGCTCGTCGAACTCTTCACTATTTGATGTTTGTATCCTCCAAGTCTCAACCACTTACCAACTTATGCGACTGATCACTGACTTGGCACGATTCGTGCAAATAGTGTTACGGAATCGTCCGCAATCCCCAAGGAGCCAATCGTGCCATCGCAGCGTCAATCCAGCGGCAGGAGAATTGCTCAAGGCTTTTCCTGAACATACTTACGAGCGGATTTGGGATGCGTTAGTCAACGCTTTTTGGAGGTAAAGCGAATGCCACTGTACACCGCTATCACCGAAGATGGATTTATTTCCGACGAGAAGAAGGCGAAGATCGCGAGTGAAATTACGCGGATACACACCACGGTGATGAAGGTCCCAAGCAATTTCGTTCGAGTGGTTTTCCTCTCATATCCCAAGGGTTCGGGATACACAGCGGGTGAAGAGGCTTCGACGGCAGCCTTGAACTGCGTCCTGCGAAGCGGCCACGCCGACGCCGAAAAGGCCGAAATGCTTAAGCAACTGTGGTCGATGTTTCAAGACCTCACTGGTATCGCGACCGACCAGCTGGCCATTTCTCTACAGGAAATCCCTTCGAGCAACGCGATGGAAATGGGGCAGATCATGCAAGCTGTCGGGAACAAATAAGAAGCGGTAGCGTTTCGGAGAAAATCATGCATAAATTCCTATCAGCAGACCCCACACGCCTCGGTCGCCCGGATGTACCACCCTCCTCGGATGCTGTTGACGAAGAGCTTGTTGGAGGAACTCCGGAAGAGCTTAAGAGAGAGTTGATCGAGATACTCGGCGAGGATCTTGTGCGGCATCGGATCAGCGACTTGGTGCGCTATGCATCGGACGCCAGCCCGTACCGGTATATCCCTAAGGTGGTCGTACAACCAAAGAACATCGATCACGTAGCGGGCATTTTTCGATATTGCATCCGCAAAGGTCGTCACGCGACCTTTCGGGCGGGCGGGACCAGCTTGAATGGCCAATCGCAGGGCGACGACATCCTGATCGATGTGAGACAGCACTGGAGCGGCTGGAAAGTTGAGGACAACGGATCGCGGATTCGGTGCAATGTTGGCACTACACTTGGGCGTATTAACGAAGTGTTGAAACCTTACGCTCGCCGCATGGGGCCGGATCCCGCGAGTCTTAATGCGGCAACCATCGGCGGCGTGGTGGCCAATAACGCGGGTGGGATGCGTTGCCCACCGGCAATCGATTCATACCATTCAATCGTCGGAATGAAAATCATTCTCTCGACCGGCACGATTATCGATACCGAGGACCTAAACTCTGATGAACGCTTCGCTGCCTCCGAACCAGAAATGGCCGCAGGTCTGCTGAAGATCCGTGAGGAGCTTCTTGCGGACAAGGAGGTCTGCGATCGAATTGTTCGCAAGTACAAGATGCGCAATACCACTGGATACACGATACATGCGTTTCTCGATGGCGAAACGCCAGTGGAAATCCTGCGACGACTGATGGTCGGATCAGAGGGTACGCTCGGCTTCGTGGCCGAGGCCGTCTACAAGACATACCACCTGCCTACCAGAACAGCGGTGGCATGGCTACCCTTCGATACCATCGACGCGGCGGTCGAGCAGGTCGCGACGCTCGTCGACCTTGGAGCGCAAGCCGTCGAGTTGATGATCGCTTCAGCGCTGACCGCGGCCTCCAAGCTAATAAAAGGGACGCCAAAGTATTGGAAAGATCTCGATCCCAACAATGCGGCACTATTGGTTGAATTCGGTTTTGACAGCGAAGAGGAGTTTGAGGCGATTAAGAAGAGGGTCGGAGATGCTCTACGTGACGTGAAAATGCTGCAGCCGTTGGAAGCCATTCGCGAAGCCGAGGCCATTGAGCTTGCATGGCACATTCGCGATGGTCTCCTCGGCATCGTCGGTGAGATGCGCCCACAGGGCACAAACCTCATCATCGAGGATGTTTGTTTTCCACCTGCACACCTTGCAAAAGCTACTCGCGATTTGCTCGATCTTCTAGCCAAACACGGATATACCGCATCGGCTGCGGGACACGCTGCGTACGGAAACCTGCATTTCGTGATGATTGCACGATTGAGCGAAGAAGCAAGCCGTCAGCAGTATGACGCTTTCATGCGCGACTTGGTTGAAATGGTTGTTGGCAAGTATGACGGTTCTTTGAAGGCAGAGCATGGAACAGGAATCAACATGGCTCCCTTTGTCCGGCGCGAATGGGGCGACAAAATCACGGACATGATGTGGCGCGTAAAACAACTACTTGATCCGCATGGAATTTTGGGTCCCAATGTTTTACTGAGCCACGATCCGCAGATTCACCTGAAGAATCTCAAGACCACCCCGGCAATCGAAGACATTCATTCCGCTTCTCATTGCATTGAATGCGGCTTCTGCGAACCGGTTTGTCCAAGCCGTAACGTGACGGTCACCCCTAGGCAACGCATCGTTCTTCGTCGCGAGATGTCACGACAGCCGGAATGGTCGAAGCTCCTGACCCAACTGCAGCATGAGTACGAGTATGACGCTATCGAGACCTGTGCTGTGGACGGCACCTGCGCCGATGCCTGTCCCATCGGAATCAATACCGGGGCGCTGATCAAACACTTCCGAAAGATGCAACACTCCGTTAGCGCCGAAGACCTTGCCCTCGATGTGGCCAAGAAGTGGGCCGACGTAGAAAAAATGGCGCGTCTCGGCGTCAAAGCGGCTGATGTCGTGCAAGCGATTACTAGCCCACATTTGCTCGAGGCACTAACTGATGTGGCTCGCGGCATAGTCAGCAAGGACCTGGTTCCAGCAGTAGCTGGCCCCATGCCGCACGCCGCTCCTACCGAGCTTCCTGAGACAAAACGTGAGGGTGCTGCAGCCGTTTATTTTCCAGCATGCATCAATCGCATCTTCGGCAGAGACAACACCAAACCCGTGTCGCCCGCTCTTCCTGAGGTGTTTGTGGCTCTGTCAAAACGCGCGGGCAAACCTCTTTGGATTCCCGATGATGCGAGAGGCCTTTGCTGTTCGACGCCGTGGAGTTCCAAAGGCTATAAGCGCGGGCAGACTTGGATGTCTGAACAGATGGCCGATGCGCTGTGGCGCTGGACGTATGGAGGGAGGTTGCCGGTGGTGGTGGATGCCGCTTCCTGCACGCTCGGCCTGAAAGACGACATGTTAGAACATCTCGACGATCAACGTAAGGATCAACTAAAGCTTGTGACCATCATGGATTCAATCGCTTGGTGCAAAGAGCTTTTGCCCTCACTGCGCATTCACAAGACGATTTCCAAAATCCTGGTGCATCCTACCTGTTCGACGATGCACCTCGGCCTCAGCGAGACTCTCCTCGAAATCGCCAGTGCCCTAGCTGAAAGGGCTGAGATCCCATTGGGAACGACTTGTTGCGGAACGGCTGGCGACCGCGGTCTTCTGCATCCGGAACTGGTTCACTCCGCCACGCGCGACACAATCGTGCAAATTCAGAGTTCAGGCGACGACACCTGCTTCGTTTCTGCAAACCGGACCTGCGAGCTGGGCATGCGCCAAACTACAGGCAAAGTGTACGAGTCCTTCATTTACGCGCTTGAGGAGGCCACGGGACCTTAGAGTATGCCGCAGATAAATTCACACTTGAAGAACTGCGTCGTCCGTAGGCGGGTTAAAGGATCATCTTATGCGCATAGTCAATTTTGAAATATGTGGAGTTCCCGGAATTGCCGCGGATGAAGGCTCGGGATGGCATGGCCTCACGCAGCCCGACGACGGATTTCCAGGCACTCTGCCCGACTTGATCGCACAAGGCGCAGACCTGTTGCGCATCGGCAGAACCCTGAAACAATCGCCGGTAATCGACCTGAAGGCTGTCCGGATGCTGCCGCCGGTGCCCACACCGCCGAAAATTCTGTGCGTCGGTCTCAACTACGACGATCACCTAGAGGAGAGCGGGCTGAAGAAGCCGGAGTATCCGGAAATCTTCGGCCGCTTCGCGTCGAGTCTGATCGCGCATCAGGATCCGATCCGGCGGCCGCGGGAATCAACTGCGCTCGACTATGAAGCCGAGCTAGCTGTGGTGATCGGCAAGCCGGGGCGTCGCATCCCCCAAGAGCATGCCCTCGAACACGTGGCTGGCTACTCCCTGTTCAACGACGCAACTGTGCGTGATTTTCAGCTCCGCACACCGCAATGGACGATGGGCAAGAATTTCGATGGTACCGGATCGTTCGGTCCGTGGCTGGTGACGCCCGATGCGGTGCCCGCTGGGGCCAGCGGACTGCGCATTCAGGGCCGTTTGAATGGCCGCGTGATGCAGGATTCGCGCACCGACCGGCTCATCTTCAGTGTTCCGGTACTGATTGCAACTATCAGTGTCGCGATGAATTTGGAGCGAGGTGATGTGATCATCACCGGCACGCCGGGTGGCGTCGGAGCAGCGCGTAAGCCACCCGTCTTCATGAAGGCCGGCGATATCTACGAAGTCGAGATCGAGGGAATGGGTATCCTGTCCAACCCCGTGGAGAATGACTGAGAAAGCGAAATGGAGCCACTCACGTGCAATATTCTGATTACAAGTGTTTCCAGTTCACGTTTGATTCTGGAGTCGCATTCGTCAGCATCAATCACCCGCCGATAAACCTTCTTGATGAAGTTCTATCGCAGGAATTCGACAAACTCGGCAGGGAGCTCGAGGCCGATGAGAGCCTCCGTGTAGTGGTCGTACAGAGCGCGCTTCCTGATTTCTTTATAGCTCACTCTGGTTTGGGCCGCGTGGGAGCCGCTTCCAAAGTGGTGTCCCATACACGCAGCTTTCGTCTTACGCAGACGATCGGCGAACGATTCAGGAACATGCCCAAGGCAACTATTGCCAAAGTCGAGGGACGCGCCCGGGGCGGAGGGAGTGAGATCGCGCTGGCCATGGACATGTGTTTTGCTGCCGTCGGCAAAGCGATCTTCGGGCAACCAGAGGTTGCGATTGGGCTGGTTCCGGGCGGAGGCTCAACGCAAAGATTGCCACGTCTTATGGGGCGGGGACGAGCCTTGGAGGTGCTCCTGGGCTGCAATGATTTCTCAGCGGAGGTGGCAGAACGTTACGGCTATATCAATCGAGCGTTGCCCGCCGACGAGCTAACGCCTTTTGTCGAGAAACTGGCTCACCGCATCGCCTCGTTTCCCGCACATGCTATCGCCCACGCCAAGTCGGCCGTGGATGCTGGAGCATTTAGTTCCATGGCAGACGGGCTTTTGGTGGAAGCCCATGAGTCCGATTTGAGTGTCGCGAGTGGGGTGACGCAAGCGCGCGTGACGGAAGCCTTGAAGGTCGGCGCCGAAACTTATGAAGGCGAGCTGGAGATGGAGTTCTTATCAAGGCTCCCACCGATAAAATAACTCCGCATCGGCTACCGGAGCAGGTTCACTTTCGCGAGATCGATGATTTCATCGCCGTGTCCACTGAGAACGGCTTTCAGCATGAATAAGCCAAAGCCCTTTGCTTGCTCGTAAGTGATTGTTGGAGGCATCGAAAGCTCCTGCCGTGACACTTGAACCTCGACTAGTGCCGGACCATTATGTTTGAGAGCTTGAGCGATCGCCGGTTCTACCTGGTCTGGAGTTTCTGCTCTCAGACCAAGGATGCCCGCTCCTTCCGCAATCTTTGTAAAATCGGGATTCTGAAGGTGGGTCGCAAAATCGAGAAAGCCATTTGCCCTCATTTCCAGTTCGACAAAGGCGAGTGAGTCATTCTTGAAAACGACGAGCTTAACCGGCAAGTCGTGCTGCCGCAATGAAAGCAATTCGCCCATGAGCATCGCCAAGCCGCCGTCGCCGGACATCGAGATAACCTGCCTGCCGGGATGGCTGACTTGTGCCCCGATGGCCTGTGGTAATGCGTTGGCCATGGAGCCATGGTTAAGAGAACCAATAAGCCGGCGCTTGCCATTCATCCTCAGATAGCGTGCCGCCCAGATGACAGGCGTGCCGACGTCGAAAGTGAAGACCGCATCTTCGGATGCGAGTCGATCAATGACGCTGGCGACATATTGTGGATGGACAAGCTTCTTGCCAGAATTGCCGCTTGCTAGTTCGTCTAGACCCTGGCGAGCTTTACGATAGTGCTCGACTGATTCTTTCAAATGATCTTTATATTGATTCTGCTCCAGCCTTGGCGACAGGGCTCGCAGCGTAGCTTTTGTGTCTCCCACGAAGCCAAAATCAACTTTGCTGCGTCGCCCTATCTGCTCGCCTCGAATATCAATCTGCACCACGGTCGCGTGCTTCGGAAAGAATTGCTGATAGGGAAAGTCGGTGCCGATCAGTAGCAGCGTATCGCAGCTCATCATTGCGTGATAGCCGGATGAGAATCCGAGAAGGCCGGTCATGCCGACATCAAAGGGATTGTCGTACTCGATGAACTCCTTGCCGCGATAGGCGTGCACGACGGGAGCCTGCAGTTTGCCTGCAACCTCAACCAGTTCGTCATGAGCTCCAGCACACCCGGCGCCCCCAAAGATGGTTATCTTCTTCGAACGATTCAGAACGTCCGCAAGTTGGCTCAGTTCGTCTTCGGAAGGGCACACCGTCGGTTGTGGCGGAGCAAAAAGTAATCGCGGTTGTTGCTCAACCGCATCTCGTAAGGCCACATCTCCTGGAATTACAATGACTGCGACGCCACGCCGTGAAATCGCGGTCTGGATCGCAATCTCGAGGACGCGCGGCATCTGTTCGGGCTGCGAAATCAGTTCACAATAATGGCTGCAACCGGCGAAGATCTGTTCCGGATTCGTCTCCTGAAAATATCCGCTCCCGATTTCGGCGCTCGGAACCTGCGCCGCGATGGCCACAACGGGGACGCGGCTGCGTTGGCAGTCGTAAAGGCCATTGATCAAGTGCATGTTTCCTGGTCCGCAGCTCCCCGCGCATACCGCGAGTTTGCCGGTGAGATGCGCCTCTGCGCCGGCCGCGAAGGCGGCTGCCTCTTCATGGCGCACCCCAACCCATTGGATGTTTTCGCGGGTGCGAATCGAATCCGTAATACCATTCAGCGAGTCGCCCGGCACCCCGTAAATTCGCTGAACGCCCGCTTCCAGCAGAACGTCTACCAGCAGGTCAGCCACTCTCTTCGTCATCGCCATTCCTTTCCTACATCTCCAGCACTGAAAAAAGAGGCACCGAAAATGATGCCACCTCGGAGTATTACCTTCTCAAATCCTTCAGCGTTTTCAGATCGTCAACGACGTATGCCAGGGAAGCGCGCACCCCCGTGCCACACCGAACAGGCGCCAAATCTGAGAGTTCTTCACCTCGGCAAACGGGTAGCGTAAGCGATCCGTCCCCGATCCATGCTTGCTCGATCTTCACATCGCGCGGGATGTTCTCGACGAGTTCGTGAACGGCTGGCTGGTCCTGCTTGTCAGCCGCGAGACGGGGACAATGAAGAAGATTGACGACGGGCTTCTGCTTCAGTCGCGCCGTGTCGGTTACTGGTTCTCTCAGCGTGACAACTGCCTCGGCAAGTCTTTGCCCAGCGGATGTAACGGATCCCGCGAACTTCGATCCCGGTACTAGGGCAGGCCCAGCTTTTCCCGTAGCGGCGTAATACCTCGTCTGGAAGACCTGGCCGAGACGCTTGGGATAGCCTTGCGTCCAACCGCGGGCTATCGCCGCGTCGTTGTCCACGAAAATATATGGACAATACGCGACCGGCTTGCCCTGGAATAACGCATCGATGAGGATGAAAAACTCGCGGTATTGATAACGGGCGGGATCAAGGTACTCGTCGTCGTTGCCGCTGAACTGCCAATCGTAGAAACAAGCATTGGCGTGACCGTTCGCGGAACGATCGGGATCTAGCCCCGGTGGCAACAGAGCCACCACGGCAGACGGTTCCGACCAAAATTCGATGTTCAGAAAGTCGGAAGAGTAGTACCAGGGCGGAGGCGGATTCAGGGTCGATTTACCTTTTGGCGTAAGTGGGTAATTAAAGCCTTTAAGCATTTCAGATCTCCATGTGTATCTTTTGTGAGCGGAAAATTCGATCAACTCTTGGAGTGGATGAAACTTGCACTCAGCCAACCCCGCACGCTTACCCGCATCCGGAGCAGGATTGTCAGAGTTTTTGCGCCCTGAGCCGGATGGACGACAATGCCTCCGATATCACCCGAACCGGAGGGACCGGCCATCAGAAGGCTGTATGACCTCTGTTTGAAGTACGGGTGTTCGTAAGCATCGTGAATGTTTGCGACGATATGCATCGGGTCAAGCAGGACGGCGAGCGCATCCGCTATTGGCCATGGGCTCGCCACGACACGTCTGGTCCTTCGGATATACAACGTCGACATCATCTAATTTTTCGAGCAGTTCGAGGGTAGCTATTCCGACACGTGGATAGGACATGTCAATGTAGCAAGGGACCATGAGCGCGACTTGCATCTTCATTTCACCTTAAGCTTTAGATTTCTTAGGCGGGCCGGTAGTTACGTGAACGTTCCCGCTTGCCACTCGTGGAGTAAGCAAGCTAACTGCCATCATTAATTGCTGGTATCCGAAAAGTTTCGCGTCAAGAAGGTTCAAACTTAGGCCAATTTCTACGAAGAGACTTCCCAGAGCAGACCAGAGCAATCCGTGCGAGGGATGGGAACGATGTCACGACGGTGACACGAAAGCCAAAGTTAATTGAATGACATTACTTCTTGCGAATCTGAGATTCGGCGGGGATCGCTAGTTTTCTGTGCCACTCGCTAACTTCGTCGCGGCCCGGTGCCATCGCCAAACGACTACTCTAACGAATGAGCAGTGACTTGGACTACTTCGGCCTAGCGGCAGGTTTTTGGATTTCTATCGGCACGTCAAACGATTGACCCAATATATCGTTATAGGTCATTTTATTTTTTCCCACTAGTACGAGCAGTTCGCGCCCTGCGGCATATTTCACCGCCTCCTGGCCCTGCGGCGGCGTATATAGCACGACATAAGCGGTGTCGCCGACCTTGACGGAAACATCGTAGCTCGCTGCGTCTGCGGCGGTGCCGTTTGAATTCTGGTGAGTCTTAACTTCAGTGATTGTCCCGACCTGGTACTTTGACGTCGACTGGCAAAGAGCCGGGAACGTCGTCAAAGAGACATAAAACACAACCGCTAGTCTGATCATGAATGATCCTTTTGCATGGGCGCGTGTGAGCGCCACTAAGTTGTGCCACTTTGACAGAAATGTCATAACCGTTGACACCTGAAAGACCCGTCGGTGATCTACCTGTGGCTATGTAGTGCATTTGTGTTGCCAACGCGAGAATGTGTTGTCGGCTCAGTAGCTGCCTTGGTCCGACAGAATCATTCGATTCACTCATCCCAATCAGATTGTGGGAGTTCCGCAGCATTCAACACTATCGGGCAATTTCAACCTGGTATTTCAGATCCTTCAATTCCTACTTGCAAGAAGAGGATAGATACGCCGCCGCATTGGGCGGTGTTGTGGAAGACCGCATGCAAGTACCAGTACGAAACGGTTCAAGCGTGCCTCATGATCGTGCGCTCAAACAGGAAATGGGCTGAGGAGAGGGATGACGCGAGTTGCAATAGCTTCGGGGAGCAACCTCGAGATTTCAAGGGAACAACAGGAAAAGGACACCGTGGTCCGCCTTAGAGGCCAGATCAACGTCGATTCCTCTCCCGATCTTCGCGATTGTCTGTTGGCTATCCTCTCGCAAGAACCATTGCCTCGGACAGTCATTGTGGATTTAGCCGGTGTTCCCTACATTGAAACGTCCGGAATTGCGACTTTAATCGAAGCCCTTAGGATCGCTCGCCACCACCGGATTGGTTTTTGCATACAGGGGCTCGGCGGTTCGGTTCTCCGGTTGTTCGAAGTCACGGGCGTGCTGGCGCTGTTCGACCAGGACTGCCGTGAAGAAAAGATTTCTTGATGGCCAATGTTCTCGAACACGTCGGCGAAAGCACGATCGAACATCTCGACTACGTCGGAAGCTTGAATATTCAGTTCTGGGCCACCTTACGGGCCATGGGACGAGCGCTGCCGTTTATAGGGAATCGTTACCGTTGGCAGGCTACGGTTAAGCAAATGCTGGAAATCGGCGTTGAGGCAACGCCCATGGTTTCACTGATGGCGATCTGCACGGGATTCATTCTCGCGATGCAAGGAGCGTCCGAACTGCGCCGCTTTGGAGCGATGCAATACGTCATTGACTTGGTCGCCGTCGGCTTTACGCGCGAACTCGGCCCACTGCTCACGGCAATTGCCGTGAGCGGACGGTCCGGCTCAGCATTCGCTGCTGAAATCGGGACCATGAAGGTCACCGAGGAACTCGATTCCCTCCGGGTTATGGCGTTGGAGCCGGTGGAGTTTGTGCTTGCCCCCAAATATCTCGCAGCTTTGATTTCGGTCCCCTGCCTGAGCATCATCTCGAATCTTTTCGGCATTATGGCAGGCGGCTTGTTCATGTTCTTCAGCACTCGCCTGATGCCATTGTTGTACTTCCACTATGTATTTAATTCCATCAACTTGCGCGATGTGATTACCGGATTGATAAAAAGCCTGGTGTTCGCAACCATCATTGCCCACGTTGGGTGCCTGGAAGGGTTTCGCGTCCGCGGAGGCCCCGATTCTGTAGGTCGCTCCACTACAAGCGCGGTGGTAAAGTCAACGTTCCTAGTCATCGTCGCAGATGCGGTATTCACCGCAATTTTTTATTTCACGGTGAAAGTCTGATGCCCGTCATCTCAGTCCGCGATCTCGTGGTTGAATACGATGGCCGCCGGGTGCTGAATGGAGTGAATCTCGACATCGAGCACGGCGAAACGATGGTGTTGTTAGGTGGCAGCGGTTCGGGAAAGAGCACGTTGTTGCGTCAGATCATCGGGTTGGAGCGGCCCAAGTCGGGTAGCGTTCATGTAAAGGATATGGATATTACGCGATGCTCAAAGTCCGAGCTGAAGAAAATCCACCTCTCGATTGGTGTCGCCTTCCAAAGTGCCGCCTTGTTCAACTCGCTAACGGTCGAAGAGAACATTGCTTTGCCACTGCGTGAACACACACGGCTTGCACCCTCCATTATTGACCTTGTGGTGTGGATGAAGCTGGCCGCAGTCGGTCTCGCGGAATTTGGCAACTTACTTCCTCAGGAACTTTCGGGCGGAATGAAAAAGCGCGCGGCGGTGGCGCGAGCGCTGTCGCTAGGGCCAGAAATCCTTGTACTTGATGAACCGTCGGCTGGGCTCGATCCCATTGTCGCCGCGGAACTCGATGAATTGATCCTGCTCCTCAAGGAAGTTTTGCAAATGACGGTCATTGTCGTTACCCATGAACTCCCAAGCGCGTTCCGCATTGCCGACCGGATCGCCATGCTGTATCAGGGCTCATTCAGTTCAGTCGGTACGAAGGACGAAATCAAGGCAAGCCAGAATCCGCGCGTGCGGCAGTTTCTTGATCGAATTCCCGACAACATGGCCAAGACACCCGCTGTAGCGGCGTACTTCGAAAAATATATGCACTCCGAGGAGGCATACCAGTGACCACGGAAGCAAAGGTCGGAGCTTTCGTTCTAGGATGCTTCTCGATCCTGGCATTTACCTTGATCTACCTTATCAACACGCAGTTAGGGGGGCACACCGTTCCATACCGCACGTACCTTCGTTACGCGGGTGGACTGGAACCCGGAGCGCCGGTGCTGTTTGGCGGCATCAATGTCGGCACAGTAAAGGCCGTGCGACCTGCGGTGTCCGATCCTACCAAGATAGAAATTTTGATTGATGTGAAGCAAAATACCCCGGTGAACGAAAAGTCTATAGCCAAGTTGGGGCTTGTCAGCGTGATGAGTGGAGCCGCGCTCTCCATTACTACAGGCGGTAACGACGCCAGACGTCTCACACCGGGTTCAACCATTTCATCACAGGAAGCCGCCAGCCTAGACGAGATTGCCGGAAAGATGGCGGTCGTCGCGGACAACGCTAATGGCTTGATCACCGAGGTGCGCGGCGAGCTGCAAGGAATCAGCGGAGATGCGCACAGACTGCTTGCAAACCTGAATACAGTAACGGGCAAACCCAATCAGGAAAAGGTTCAAGCTTTACTCAATAATGCGAATGGAATATTGGAGACTGAGCGGCCGAAGATTGACCGTCTTACCGATCAGTTGAACGTGCTGACTCAGGACGCTGATGAAACCATTCAAAACGTGAATGGCACTGTCAGCGATGTCCGTGAACCTATCCGCGAGGACTTAGCTCAGTTGCAGAACACTTTGCTCGAAACCAGGCAATTACTGGCCAACATGCAAGTGCTGGTGCGGGCCAATGATTACAAGATTGATGACACGATCGAAAACTTGCGCACAGCGACAGAAAACCTGGACGTATTGACTGACTCGGTGAAGCAGCGCCCGTGGAGCCTGATTCGGATCAAACAGCCCGAAGATAGGAAGGTGGGGAAATAATGCACTCGAATCAAAGAACGGCGCAGCGCCGCCGGATGAGGATGACAAGAACTGTGACTACGATTGTGTTGTATGTCGCGGCGCTGGTAATTCTTGGCGGTTGTGGCAGGGTGAGGTACCCAAACTACTACACCCTCAACCTGCCCGCACCGCCGGATCCGCCAGCTCCAGAAAACGCCCACGCCATCTTGGCGATTCGCGAATTCACTGCGCCCTCTTACCTGAGGCGCGGAGCTATCGTGTATAAGACTTCTCCGGAACAAATAGGATTTTATGCTTATCATCGCTGGGTGACAGACCCACGTGAGGCTGTGACCAACGCGGTAGTGGATCGCCTTCGTGCCAACGCAGCCTTTGCGCGTGCACAACCTTACGACGGACGGCCCGACGCCAGCTACGTGCTTAGCGGACGATTGGAGAAGCTCGATGAATTTGACTATGATGGCGGCGTCAAAGTCGAGGTTGCACTGTCAGCACAAATGACGAGCGTCGCCACCGGGGCGACCGTTTGGACCAACGTTGTTTCGGAAGTAGGAAACGTAAATAAACGCGACGTCCCAGCAGTCGTTTCTGAAATGAGCCGCACGATGGAGCGGGCGATTAAAGAGTTGTTGGATCCAATAGCCGCCGGTGTAGTGAATGGTTCCACTGCAGCTAAACGAAACTAAACATTTCAATAGCGGACGAATCCGGCGAATCGACCAGTGGAATATCCCCCTTGCCGTACCACAGGAACCATCCTGACATGGCCGAGTGGCAAACGGTGTCAAGTGTCAGGTGTCACTGACATTGAATCATCGAACTGCAGCAGGCTACCGATTTTCTTAATAGCCAAAAACATTTTGTTTTCATTACGCGCATAGGCTGCGATTTGGTCGGGCGCCATCTTGACGAGTGGAAGGGCAGTTGCTCTGCAGCAAGTCATGAGAACTCCAGCGCTTCGCCATCTCGCGATCCTGAAGGAGCAAACTTGATGTCCTCGCCAGTGTCCCCCGAATCGGCCACACCAGCGGCGGCGGCGGTGTCTCCCAAAGCCGATACGGATCAAGCGCACCGAAGCTCCAAATGGCCGAGCTTAATAACACCCATTTTTGTGGTTCTTCTGGCTCTGGCTGTTCTGATCACCATCACGCGCAATTGGAATGCATGGGAAGGTGGAAAAGTCGAACAGGTCACGGATGATGCCTACGTTCGTGGAGACCTTACTCCGCTCAGCACCAAGGTAGCAGGCATTGTGCGCGCCGTGAATGTGGCGGACTACCAACATGTACATCAGGGCGACGTTCTCGTCGAATTGCAGGACGACGACTATCAGGCGCAGGTAGATCAAGCGAAAGCGGCAGTTGAAGCTGCGCGTGCCAGCATTGAGGAGAACGTTCGACAAAGACAATTGCAAGATGCGCACGTAGACAAAGCGTTGGCGGGCATCGATCAAGCAAAAGCCCAAATTGCGGCCGCCGAAGCTGGCAAGGATGCTGTCGAGGCTCAGTTGACCCGCGCTCGCTCTGAACGCAAACGTCAGGAAGCACTGTATCAGGCTCACTCGGCCACCGAGCAGAACCTCGAGACCGCCGTCGCCAATGAAGGCAATCTGACGGCTCAATTCGCCAGTCGGGACGCCGACCTGAATCAGGCGCGAACGATGCTGCGCAGTAGTGAGATCGGCGTCGAAACGGAGCGCCGCACCAAGGCCGTCCTTGAATCCCAGGAAGCACAACTTCATGCAGATCTGCTTGCCAGGCAGGCGGGGCTCGCTGCCGTCCGAGTCAATCTCGGCTACACCAAAATCTACGCTCCGGGCGACGGCACTGTGGGCGAGCGGCAAGTTCGGCCTGGACAACTTGTCTCTCCGGGCACGCAGGTAATCTCGTTCGTTGCTCTCACAAAGTGGGTACAAGCGAACTTCCGCGAAACTCAGTTGACCAATGTGAAGGTCGGAGATCCTGCTGAAATTCGCATCGACGAATATCCCGATCAACTTGTTCGCGGCAGAGTCGTTGAGATTGCGCCTGCCAGCGGATCACAATTTGCACTGCTACCACCTGACAACGCCACTGGCAACTTCACGAAAGTTGTGCAGCGCGTTCCCGTCAAGATCGCGCTCGACGATTCCACTTTCGCGACGAAACTGCGTCCAGGCCTTTCTGTGGTTGCATCCGTCCGGACCAGGAAATAAACAGCCCCATGGCAGCTTCGACAATCACAATTCGGCCGTCTCCAATACAGATCGCGCGCGCTGCCGCCGCGGCCATGCCGTCTGAAGTGTCGACGCGGCCGCTGCTCGGCATCCTTGGCGTCGTCACAGGCGCTGGCCTTGTAACCCTCGCCGGCCGCATGCTTACTCTCGGTTTCGCGGATATGAAGGGCCATGTTGGTATAAGCTTCGACGACGGCGCGTGGCTTGACAGCGCTTACAACGCATCGGTGATGTTTATTGGTCCGTTTACCGTCTACCTCGGCGGTCTGCTCGGACCCCGGCGGGTATTGCTATTTGCAGCAGGACTTTTCGCTGTGATCTCTCTTTTTCTCCCATTCATCCACAGCTATAGCCTGCTGATCGTCGCACTCATCATCGCCGGTCTTGCCTCGGGCACTTTCTATCCGCTGACCCTGACGTTCGCACTTCGCAACATTCCACTACGATACCTTCCTTTCACAATCGCGCTCTACGCGACCTTTGTCGACGGAGCAGTGAACATTGCGCCTTCTCTCTACGGCTGGTACAGGGACCACCTGTCATGGCAGTGGATGTTCTGGAACTCAGCCGCCATTGCACCGGCGATGATGATATTCATCTACTTCGGTATTCCGTCGCAGCCTCCTCGCAGCAAGAGCAGTGCAGCGCCAAGCTTTGCTGGTTTCCTGTATTTAAGTACCGGGTTGGCTTTGGTTTTTGCAGCGCTTCAGCAAGGCCAGCGACTCGACTGGTGGCGCTCGGGCGTGTTCAACGCTTGGTTTTGGACCGGGTCTTTGTTTTTGCTGTGTGCTCTTGTTCGGAGGCTACGGGCTCCTAACCCTCTCGTGGCGCTATCCTATTTATGGAAGTGGAACACCGTGCTACTGGGCTGCCTCCTGTTCTGGTTCCGGTTCACGCTTTGTACGACCATTATTCTGATTCCTCAGTCGCTGGCCATCCGTGGGTTTGAAGCTGACCAAATTGGGCCCGCGATCATCTGGAGCGCTTTTCCTCTTATCCCCATCGCATTCGTTGCTGCGCTTTTGCTGTTACGCAAACATGACCCAAGGGTG
>JBEKTR010000039.1:0-18098 GCA_049515835.1 Terriglobales bacterium | reverse complement strand
CTGGACGATCCCCGGGCTGCGCACGAAGTTCCAACGTGGTCGCGGCAAAGCGTTGCGAAGCGGGCAAGGCATGGTAATCGCCGATCAGTATGGTATCGGCCGCACGCAGGGCGCGCTCGAGGTTTTCAGCGGAGAGGATGCCTTCATAAGAACGAAAAGCTTGACTGAAGTCCCGCAGATATTTTCGCTGCCCGCTCGAATCGTTGGCCCGGATTTCACGCTCCACACCGAGAAGCGCATGTAACTGCGCTGCATTTCTTCGTGCCCGCAAATTGGACGTCGTTGGCATCCAGTTCCTTGGCTCCTTGACTTCCGGTCTGCTCACTCCCTATGCTCGAAGTTCGAGCCTTGGAGTCGCGAATTGCCGAACCTTCCACCGCAAAACCTGACTGTCGCGACGACCGGCGCGAGCGGATCGTTGTTTTTGAGGCACTTCCTGCTCGCCGTCGAGCGCGACAACCGCGTGAAGCACGTTAACTTCATCGCTTCCGACAGCGCCTTGCGAGTCATGGCCGAAGAACTCATGCTCGGTGGCCGCAGCAACCTCGTTGCGCAAATTCTTGCGCCCGCCGTCAAAAAACCTTCCCGCAAAATCCAGCACCAGGCGAATGCAGACATCGGCGCCAACATTGCCAGCGGGTCTTATCCAACTGATGCGATGGTCGTGATCCCATGCAGCATGGGCACGCTGGCCCGTATCGCGAACGGGGTGGCGTCGGCCCTTATTGAGCGTGCTGCCGATGTCTGCCTCAAAGAGAAACGCCCGCTCGTGTTATGCGTCCGCGAAACGCCGCTTAACAAGATCCACATCCGTAATATGTATCGAGCTGCGGATGCCGGCGCGACCGTCTTTCCGCTCATTCCGACCTTCTACAATCGTCCGGCAAGCCTTGACGGCATGGCCCGCGAATTCTGCAATCGCGTCTTTGCCCATATCGGGCTACCGCAGCCCAATGCCTATCATTGGAAAGCCGGAACCAAGCGGTAACCATTACTGCCTGAATTCCAGTCTAGGAAGGGAACAGACGACCAACCAGATTCCCACCGGACATGGCCGCGCGATTGGTGCCGAGAATCCTCTATATCCGGGGAATGTCGTTACGTTCGTTATCTACTACCGCTAACCTCGACGCCCTACAATTCTCGGCATCGTGAAGATTAAGGGGATTCTCATCGCTGTGGCGTGGTTCGCGTGCGCTTCGACAGCCGTTTACGCGAAGCAACTCGTCATTGTGACGGACAAAAACAGCGCGACCACCAACCTCAAAGCTTCCGACCTTGCCAATATTTTCAACGCGCATACCCGTACCTGGCAGGATGGGAAAACCATCCAGATCGTGATGCGCGATCCGTCCACGGAGGACGCACAATTGGCTTTGCGTCGCATTCTGAATATGACCACTGATCAGGCGCGAGCTTTTGTTCAAGCCCACCGCGGAGTGATTATCGTGGCCGATTCCGACGACGCCATTTTGCATTTTGTGGCCACTAACCGCGGCTCCATCGGGGTCGTGGATCTTTATTCGCTCACCAAAGACGTACAAGTCATAAAGATTGATGGCAAGCTGCCCCTGGAACCGGGCTATCTCTTAAAAGGGAACTAGAATGACTAAAGCAAGTTTTCGCATTACTGCAATGGGAAGCGCTGCCCTGTTACTGCTGTGTGCTTCCAGCGCCTTCGCAAAACATGCGAAGCAAAAGCAGCAGACGTCCACGACGCCCGCTTCTTTGACCTACACCACCAGCTCGCCGGAAGCGGCCCGCCTCGCGCAAAACGCTGTCAAGCTCTATCTCGACCAGGTACAGCAAGTCGAGGCAATAAAGATGCTGCGCAAAGCGGTTGCCTTGGACCCCGATTTCGCCATGGGTCACGAATTACTTGCGCAGATAAGCCTTGATTCCTCAGAGCAGGTTCGCGAACAGGCGAAAGCGTTTACGGAACGCGAGGATGCCAGCGCCTCCGAGCGCGAAATCATTGAGTGGTATCAGGATGCGTGCGACCACAAGCTGATGTTCGCCATCACCAAGATGAACGATTTGTTGTCGCAGTATCCGCATGATAAGACCATCGTGTGGATGACCACTTGGTGGCTGATGACCCAGTCTCAATATGACCGCGCCATCGCAGTCTATGAGACATCCGGCATCACCGATTCACCCGGTCTGATGAACAATATGGGCTATAACTACGCCTATGTTCACAGCTATAACAAAGCTTTTGCGATGATGGACAAGTACGTGGCGGCCTTGCCGAACGAATCGAATCCTCAAGATTCGTATGCGGAAATTCTCCGTCTCGCCGGACGTTTTGAGCAATCGGTCGAGCACTACCGGGCATCCTTGGCCATTGACCCCAGCTTTTATTCGTCACAATTCGGCATTGCGGATACGTACTCGCTTATGGGCGATCAAGCCCGAGCCCGCCGCGAATATGAAGCCGGCTTTCACAAGTTTTCTCTACAGGAACAACAGGACACGCTTTGGCGCACGCGCGAAGCCGAAACTTTCATACGTGAAAGTGACTTCGATTGGGCGGATCGCGCTTTCCAGGCGATCGCCGACAACGCTCATACTCATCACCTCAGCCTGCCCGAAGCGGACACCTACCGGCAGATGGCCATCTACCAGCCCGACCCGGCACGAACCTTGGAACTGCTGAGCAAGGCCGATGCCGCAGTGGCCGCTGGGGAGAATTCCAACAAGACAGCTTTGCAGCAAGAAGCCGCGCAAATTCTGCGCGCGCGAGTGGAACTGGCGATCAAGATGGATAACCACAAGATCGCGGCAGCCAGCCTCGACACCCTCGCGGCCATGTCGGACGAAGCCAATGACAGCCTGATCGACTTCGCCTACCATGGTGCAGCCGGGGCCATGTTTGTTTGGGATGGTAAGTATCATGACGCCATTGCCCAGCTTGAGCAGGACATGAACAATCCGCTGTCGCTGAAATTGCTCATTACTGCGTATCAAAAGACTGGGGACAAATCCGCCGCAGCTCATGCAACCGAACTGCTGAGCAATTTAAACGACCCGACAGTGGAGCAGGCGCTGGTCGTGCCTTCGTTCCGCAAGTGCGCTCAGGATCCCGCCTGCAATGGCAGCGTGAAGAGCGCCGGGAACGTGGTTCCACACACGCTCTAAAACCCATCATTCTGGGCACAAGATCGCCTGATGTTCCTTGCGGAACATCAGGCGAAATTCGCTCTAGTGTTCCTTAAGGAACATTCCCAAAATGGGAAACCTAACATTTGATTGGGTTTAGCAGGATGCAAGGCCGTGCATCCCGAGAGCGTTCGTAGCTACTAAAGTGGACTTGACATGGGTTAAAATCGGCGCCGCTACGGACCAATTATCGTCCCGTCCGTAAGATTGCCCATGCCGAATGCGAGCCCAAATCGTCCTGTAGGCCGAAAGTTTCTTTTGTTGTCGGCCACGGTTTTAGCGCCTCAATAGGATTCTTCTTGCCGGGTGGGGTGAAAGTAGATACCGTTTCAATCTGAGGCTAGGCGACGGTTCCTGAAGAGTCGAGCACGCAAAGTTTTGTGCCTCTTCCGACGAGCCAGGGCCTGAGCGATCTAACATGAAAACGTCCATGAAAATCTCCGTGCTATGCCTTTTAATGATTCTGAGTGTGTCGTCTTTTGCGGTCACTGAATATGTGATTGCAAATGAGAACAATAGCCTTCACAAACCCGGCGATGACAACAGCTTGATCGTGTACAGCCTTGACACGGCCACAGGTAGCCTAACCGAAGTTGCGAGATTGGCGACGGGCGGTGCGGGGCTCAGCGTTGCGCAAGGTCTGCCGGTTAACTTTGCCTACATGGAGCAAGCAGTGTCTCCCCATGCCGACTGCATTTTTGCTCTCAATGCTGGTACTAGCGACATTGCTTCGTTCTCGAAAACGACTCACTATAGCAGGGTCGGCAACTACTCCAACGTCGCGTTGGATTCCAGCGCTGACGGTGGTTCGCTGGCTCTCACACCCAACGGCGAGTTCCTTTACGCGAGTTACAGTTTGACCTCGAATATTGGAGCTTGGGCAGTGAATCCGGACTGCTCCTTGAGCCTTGTTGGCGTTTTTACCGCGTCAGATAATGAGGGCCTTATCGGGACGATGAAAGTAACGCCCAATGGTGAAGCGCTCATTGCTCCCGTAGCTTCGGGGCTGGGCGAGGTAGGAATGTTCACCATCGATTCAACCAGCGGCGTGCTTGCTTACGTGGGAGCTATCAGTTTCCCAGACTGCGGAAACACATGTTCATCTTGGGGAGCGCTTGATATCACAAAGGACAGCAGCGTCGTGATCTTACCGAATACTTTATCGGACGATCAAGGGAGCTTGCCTGTGGCTTACGCAGCTAATATTACTCCGGCGGGCTTGGTTAGACCTCGAATATGGAGCTTGAAAAATTCTCAGGCAGCTAACGGTAACAATGTTGCGTTCTTCAGCACAGATGGTTACGACGGATCAGGTAGTCTATTTTTTGGCATGGCGAACGGCGTCGTCACTGCAAACTTCACCGAGAAACCGGTGAAGATAACTCCGACAAATGCGACTTTGATACAGGCAACGCTTCAGGGCAACGGTGCCACGGCAGTACTGGGCAACTTAATGATCATCGCAGAAATCCCCAACCAGATTGGGGTATTCTCAATTAATTCGGATGGCTCCCTGAGCGAGTTGAGTACGGCTATCATCCCTCAGAGTAATGCTGGAATGTTCTCTCTATCCGTATTTCCCAACTCGCGGTAGTTTCGTCTCACCCGGCGTCAATGCCGGCAACGTGGTTCCGCACACGTTCTAACACAATCTTCAGCAACAATTCCGGCCTGTTCCATCGGAGCAGGCCAGTTGTGTTTATTGAGGGATGTCGCTCAGAAAACCACCCGCCCTCAGTAAATAAATATTGCCTTTCCCGGCGGCGTTTCGCCCTGTGGCCGTCCTGATTTGAGATCTGGTTCGTCGAGGAATTCTGCGTGTGAACTTGCACTTGATTTGCTTTAATTTCCGCGCTACTCTGGCGTTACACCGGAGAGGAGGTGGTCGGATGACAAGTTCTGATTCAGGCAGTTGTAGCATTCCTAGACCAGGTGAGGTGGCTGCAACTTAGGGCGGTTGCTCTAAGGCCCTCGGGCGTTTTTAGTAATTAAGCCGAGGGCATCCATTCACAGCATAGTTGGTGAGTAAGGCTCAATGCCGCCCGTCGTTAGGTCGCGCCGGGAGCCGAATTGTGCCGAAGTGGCCACATTAGAGTGACCACCTCTTGGTTAATCCCAACCAGACCACCGGACGGCCCTTGCGAAAGCATGGGCCGTTTGTTTTTTGCAGTATGATTTTAGGAATGGCTTTTATGGATCCAGAACGCGAACGACTGGCGAAGATTTACGCTGCCATGAGCGATGCCGAACTTGACCGCCTCGACGAGCAGGCACATACGCTGACCAGATCGGCACGTGAGGCACTCGAAGCAGAACTCGACCGCCGCGACTTGCACTTCGCCCGCACCCAACCCCACTCCGCACCCGCTGACGCTCTTCAGCTTCAGAACTTGAAGACGGTGCGCCAGTTCCGCGATCTCCCGGAAGCATTGCTGGCCAAGGGACTGCTCGAGTCAGCCGGTGTCCCCTGCTCGCTGGCCGATGCCAATATCGTCCGCATGGATTGGTTTATTTCCAACTTTGTCGGCGGCGTCAAGCTGCAAGTCCAGCCCGAAGATGAGCGCATAGCCCTCGATGTGTTAGCCCAGCCGATCCCCGATACCTTTGATTTTCAGGGTCCCGAAAATTATGAGCAGCCGCGCTGCCCCAAATGTTATTCGCTCGACATCGCCTACGAAGACATCAATAAGCCCCTCGCCTACACCAGCGCATATTTGGGCATGCCCCTGCCCGTGAAACAGAACTCCTGGAAGTGCGCCACCTGCGGTCGCGAGTGGCAAGAAGACCAAGCTTCCTAGCGCGGTGGGGAGTTCCACCAGCTTGTTATTCCCAGCTGGGTGCCCCATGTCTCGCCTCTTTTGCGAGACATGGGTACAAAGGCACAAAACCCTGTGGCAAAAAATCTCCGCAAACGGTAGAGTAACGGTTTCCCCATGCCCCACGATCCAAAAGCCGATCAGGAAAAGCAAGCCGCCGCACGTGCCAGCCTCAAATTTGTGCATGACGGCAAAATCGTCGGCTTGGGAACCGGATCAACCGCCGCGCACGCGGTCCGTGGCCTCGGCGAGCTGGTGCGCGCCGGACTCAGAATTCGTGGCATCCCCACCTCGTCCGGCACGCGCGACTTGGCCACAAGCCTGGGCATTCCCCTGACCAATTTCGACGAAGTCCAGCAAATTGACGTCACCATCGACGGCGCAGACGAGTTCGACCCGCAGTTAAACTTGATCAAAGGCGGCGGTGGCGCATTGCTGCGAGAAAAAATCGTCGCGTCGGCATCGCGTCAGCTCGTCATCGTCGCCGATGCGGGCAAGCAGGTGCCGGCCCTCGGCAAATTTCCCCTGCCCGTCGAAGTAATTCCGTTCGCGCAAGCTCTGTTGGCGAAAGAGATCGAAGCGCTCGGCGCAAAAACCGTCAAACCCCGCGCTCGTCCCGACGGAAGCGTCTTCGTGACTGACGAAGGCCATCACATTTTGGATTGTTGTTTTGGAGAGATTAATGACCCAGTCGAGCTCGCGCGAAGGCTGTCCGACATGCCCGGTGTTGTGGAGCATGGCTTGTTCATCGGAATGGCCGATGTCGTACTGGTGGCTCGAGGAAACGAAGTAACAGAGATTCAGAAAGAACGATAGCTAGTGCGCGATCTCTTGGATCGCAGCTAGTAACCGATCGACCTCTTCGGCAGTATTGTAGTGGGCTAATCCAATGCGCAGAAATCCGCCGTCCTTTTCGACATTGAGATATTCGGTGAGGTTGATGGCATAGTAATTTCCATCCCAGGTAAAGAAACCGCGATCGCCAAGTTTGGTCGCCAGTTCCAGGGGCATATGTCCGGCAACGCGAACCGCAACGGTCGGGCAGCGCTCAGAAAACCGTGCTTGATCGACAATGCCGTAAATTTTGCAACCGGGAATTTCCTCTAAGCCACGAATCAATCTCGCTATCAACTTGTATTCGTGGTCTTGAATGGCAGCATATGCCGCCAGGAGCTTCGCTCGGCGAGAGCCGGTCGAAGGATCAACTTTTCGACCTAAATCAGCCAGATACTCGACGCAGGCAGCAATACCGGCGATACATTCGTGATTGAGCGTTCCCCACTCCCAGCAATTCGGGATCGCATTCGTATTAGCGCGCACTTTGTAAGGTTGCAGGCGTTTCAGGTGCTCGCGCTTGCCAAACAACACACCCATATGCGGCCCAAAAAATTTGTAAGTCGAGCAGACAAGAAAATCGCAGTCGAGGGCTTCCACATCGATCGGCCCGTGAGGCGCATAATGCACAGCGTCAATATAAGTAAGCGCTCCAACTTTATGCGCGAGCTCAATAATTTCGCGAACAGGATTAATCGTACCCACTGCATTAGAGGCCAATCCCACGGCAACCAGTTTCGTGCGCGAAGTGATTTTGCTCGCGAGATCGTTCCTGTCAAGCGTGCAATCGGACGGGTCGAGCTCCGCGACTCTAATGATCACGCCCTGTTCTTCGAGTGCTTTCCACGGAGCAAAATTTGCATCGTGATCGAGGCGCGTGAGCAGAATTTCATCACCGGGTTTCAGTTCCCGGCTTATCGCCCGGCTCATGGCGAAAGTCAGCGCCGTCATATTAGCGCCGAAAATAACTTCGTCAGCCCCGCAGTGAAAAAAGTCCGCCATCGCGGTTCGCGTTTCAGCGATCATCGCATCCGTGTGCCGGCTGGTTGCGAAGGCGCCGCCGGTATTGGCGTTGTTCCGTGCGAGATAGCCTGAAATCGCATCCGTCACGCAATGAGGCACTTGGGTTCCACCCGGGCCGTCGAGAAAGACTGCGGGCTGCCCGTTGATCACTCGCGTGAGAGAAGGGAATTGCGAACGCACCCAAACCAGATCCAGGCTTGTGCTGACTTCAGTTTCCATTGGGGGCATGTTGGTTATTGTATCGGTCAGCCCATCATCGTGGTGTGCTCAGGCTTGATCTTGTAGAGCACCCGAACTTCGCCAGGCTTGCCGTAGGGATATTTATCCACCCCCAGATATTTCTTGGCCATTTTATCGATGTGCTCGTTGGCACCGTGCTCCGTGATTTCGACCACACGGCCGCGAATCTCAAGATAGCGGTAGGGATTTTCAGGATCAATAATGGCCATCGCCACCCGCGGATCGCGCCGTACGTTGCGGTCTTTCTGACGACCCTTGGCGGAATTGAAAATGACAAAGTCGCCTTCCAAGTCGCACCAGACCGGCGTGACTTGCGGCTGGCCATCGGGCATGATCGTAGCTAGGCTTGCAAACGCGCGCTTCTGGAACAAGTCGCGATACTTCTCAGAGATGACTGCGGACATTCGAGCCTCCTAAAGTTTTCTCTCAGCGATTATATCCAGAGTCGCGTTGAATTCGCTCAGCCTTAAATGAAACCCTGGACCGCCCATGGAATGACGTTTAGACCACAATATCCACAAATAGGTAGACCTACACCGTCGAAACCCAATTGCCGTGCGGCGGCTAAAAATGGATGCGAAGATGATGGCCAATGCTACCAATAAACTCCATTGCACTGTCGGTGTGGCACAGGCCTGTGCGCCGCTTGCACTCGATTGAATACAAAGCAGATAGAACTATGCATTTCTTGTTGACTCCAACCATGGAAGGAGTAAAACAGACTTGTTCGTTGACAACTTCTGAAGTTTTCCCGGTTGGTGCAGCGTCCGGGGCTCGAGCCAAGTCACACTCGCATCGCAAGATGACGAGGGAAGGCTAGCAAGGGTCTATAGCAAAGCGCTGGTCGAGGCGAACGAGAAGACCTGTTAACGGCAGGATAGAGTTCCGAGGCGTTGAAGTGATTTGTCCGGTTGGCGGTGAGCCCGGAGCCCGAGCAACAGATCGCGCGTAGCATCCGCAAGGAAGCAACGAGAGCAGGTCTGGCGAGGGTCTAACGCGAGCTACTGGCCGAGATGAATGACAGCAACACCACCTCGGAACTCTTTAATTTTTTGTCCGCCGCTGCAAAGCCATTTGCGTTACCTCCGCCAAGTGCAATGTTCTCCTGCCCGTCGATTGCGCGATCAGTTCGCGGCAACTAAATCCATCAGCAACAATCAATTCTTCTGGCGATGCTTCGCGCACTGCGGGTAGAAGCTCGAGTTCGCCGATAGCCATCGAAATGGCATACTTACCTTTTTCGAACCCGAACGATCCCGCCATCCCGCAGCAACCCGGCGCAGGCTGGCGAAATTCCAATCCGACTTTGGTCAGCAGGCGTTCTTCATCGATCATTTTCATAATGGATTTGTGATGACAATGTCCATGAACCAGCGCTTTGCGGGTGAGCTTCGGCCAATCGAAATCGGCAGCATATTTTTCAAGGAACTCGCTTAACAGAAACGTCTGGCGGGCGAGTCTCTGCGCGCGTTCATCTTTCGGAAAAAGATTGAGTAATTCATCGCGAAAGACCGTCGCACAACTCGGTTCGAGCACGACCATCGGGGTGCCCGCGGCAATTTCTTGTTCCAGAGTATGCAGAATCTGGAGCAAAAGCCGTTTGGCTCGCGTCAACATGCCGAAGTCATAGAGTGGACGACCGCAGCACAGCGCCTTTGCTGGAATTTGAACCTCAAATCCACATGCTTCCAAAACGCCAACCGCCGCTTGGGCAGTCTCAGGAAGAAAATAATTGTTCAGCGTGTCTGCCCAGAGAATTACTTTGGGATTCCCTGTATTTTGCTGTGCCCGTTTTTCAAACCAGCTGCGAAAGGTTTGACGGGCAAACCTGGGAAGCTGGCGCTGCGGAGCCACGCCCGCGGCGAACTTGGCCAAACTGGCAAGAACCGGCAGTCGTGTAGCCAGATTTGCGATTCCGGGTGCATGGGCTGCAATTCGCGCCCAAATATCAATGTGGCCGAAAGCATAGGCGCTGCGGGGACGAACACGGCCGTCATAATAATGGGAGAGAAACTCCGCTTTGTAAGTCGCCACGTCCACGCCCACGGGACAGTCACTCTTGCACCCTTTGCAGGCGAGGCACAAATCGAGAGAATCTTTCACGTGCTCATCACGCCAACCGTCTTTGATGACATCGCCTTTCGTCATCTCCCACAGCAGATGGGCGCGGCCGCGGGTCGAGTGTTCTTCTTCGCGAGTCACGCGAAAGCTGGGACACATCACGCCGCCTTCGTCGCGGCGGCACTTGCCGACCCCGACACAACGCAGCGTGGCTTGTGAAAGACTGCCTTCGTCCTTGGGAAATTGGAAGTGGGTCGCGGGTTCCCAGGGGCGATGGTCCGCGCCGAGGCGCAAGTTTTCGTCGAGCTTATAGGGTTCGACCAATTTGCCCGGGTTCATCTTCCACTGCGGATCCCAAATAGCCTTGAATTCGCGGAAGGCTTGTACCAGCTCCGGTCCGAACATTTTCGGCAGCAACTCTGCGCGCTGTTGCCCGTCCCCGTGCTCGCCGGAAATCGAGCCGCCGTAACTTACTACGAGGTCCGCAGCTTCTTCCATGAACCTGCGGTAATGTGCGATGCCGTCTTTGCTTTGCAAATCGAAATTTGTTCGATTGTGAACGCAGCCATCGCCGAAGTGCCCGTAGAGCGTGCCGCGATAGTTGTAGCTGGTCATCAGCTTGCGCAAAGCGCGGAGGTAGCCGCCAAGTTTTTCCGGAGCGACGGCCGAATCCTCCCAACCCTCCCAGGAGAGCGGTTCGCCGGGCACATGCGAAATGGCGCCCAAGCTCGATTCGCGAACTTCCCAAACGCGTTTCACCCGCGTTGCATCAGTGAAAAGCTTTGTCTGTGGCGGATTTGCTGAATGCGACAACGAATCCATGAGCCGGCGTGCCTGTGCCTCAGCTTCCGGCCGGGTATCTGCGCCGAACTCGGCCAGCAGCCAGCCACCACCTTCCGGTAGCAGCGCGAGGCCTTCGGAGTTAATACCTTTTCTTCGCGTATATTCAACGAGCAGATCGTCGATGCCCTCAAGCCCGATGGGCTTGTAGGCGAGAATGTCGGGCACGCGGTCAGCGCACTGATAAATGTCCGCGTAGGAGATGACCAGCAGCACACGCGCCGGCGGGCTTTCAACCAAACGGCAGGTGGCTTCGAGCACAGTGACGCAAGTGCCCTCCGAGCCTACGAGAGCGCGGGCGACGTTAAAGCCGTTTTCGGGAAGCAAGTCGTTGAGGTTATAGCCGGAAACACGGCGCGGAATATTGGGGAACCGCTCGCGGATGAGCTTTGAGTAGCGCTCGCCCAAGGCCTTGAGCCGCGTGTAAATTTCTCCCCGGCGTCCTCCCTCGTGAATGATCGTATCTAATTCCTGCGGCGCAGTCCCACCGACTTCCATCCGCAGCCCGTCGTAAGTCAGAACGTCGAGACTCTCAATATTTTCAGCGGTTTTTCCGGCCATTACCGAGTGAACGCCACAGGAATTGTTGCCGATCATGCCGCCTAGCGTGCAGCGATCATGTGTGGCGGGATCGGGGCCGAAGGTCAGATGATGCTTTTCAGCTTCGAGCCGCAAATTATCAAGCACCACTCCGGGCTGCACGCGGGCGAACTTTCTTACGGGGTCGATCTCCAGAATCGCCGACATGTAGCGCGAAAAATCGAGCACCAAGGCCACATTGCAGCATTGCCCGGCGAGCGAAGTCCCGGCGCCGCGGCAGAGAATGGGCGCGCCATATTGCCGTGCCAGTGTGATCGCTGTCTCCACATCATTAGCGTCGCGAGGTAACACCACGCCAATAGGTACTTGCCGGAAGTTCGAGCCATCGGTTGCATACAGCGCGCGGCTGCCCGCATCGAAGCGGACATCTCCGCGCAACGTTCGTCGCAGAGCAGCTTCAAGAGAGGCCGCATCTACGGCTGCCGACCGAGCCGCCTGTGCAATCTGTGTGAATTGGTTTGGCATCGGAGTGTGCGAAACCCGTGAATCCTCGTATGTTCACGTTAAATGCACGGTGATACGAAGTATGGCACAGTCGCCTGAGAGCGGAGGTGATGCTTGCGATGCTTCCTAGGCCAAGTAACGTGTCAGATAATCAATCATGCTCAGGCTGAGCAGCAGTATCAGAAAGAAGATCGCCGAAGCAATCACTAGTTTGGTCAGTTTTTCGCTGGCATACTTCACGTGCATGAAAAACAGGACCACCAGCAACGCTTTGACCGTCGCAATGCAGAGCGCGACAACCGTATTGAAGGGGCCTAGATCGATGAATGACACGGCTGCGGTCACGACCGTCAGCACCATCAGCGTGATCCAGATGCCGTAGTACATCCGGGTTGACATTACATGTGCTTCTTCATGCATGGCTCAGACTCACTTAAGCGGTTTTCGGTCGATCAAATAAAGCAAGGGGAAAAGATAGATCCAGATGATGTCAACGAAGTGCCAGTACAGGCCGCCCAATTCAACGGGCGTGTAATACTGCGGGCCGTACGTGCCTTTCCAGGCTTTGATCGTCAAATAAATGAACAATCCTACACCAATTACCATGTGAAGAGCGTGCATGCCGGTCATGGCGAAGTAGAGCGAGAAGAATATCTGCGCGTGGCTCTGGTCAATATGAAGCTGGGGATATTCACGCACCAAGTCCGCAACGCTGAAAGACGCTCCCGGAATATGGTGCTCCACGTACTTGTCATGCCACTCGACTCCCTTGACGCCAAGGAAGACGAGACCGAGCAAGAGCGTGAGAAGAAGCAGGACCACGAGCAATTTCCGTTTGCCCATTTGCGCGGCGCGAACGCCGAGGGCAACGGTCAAGCTGCTGCCGATGAGGACGACGGTGTTTACCGTGCCGAGCCAGATGTTCAAGCTGCGGCTGCCGGCGGCAAATTCGTTGTAGTACCAGTAGCGGTAGATCAAATAGGCGCAGAACATGCCGCCAAAGAACATGACTTCCGTGGCGAGGAAAAGCCACATCGCCAACGAAGCGGTATTTCGCTGCTGCTCCGCAGTCACAAAGTGATGCAGCAGTTCCGGGCCGTGCGCCGCGTGGCTGTCGGTCTCAACTGCGCTGTTACTCAAGCCAGGCCTCCTCGGGTACCGGGATTTGGTCGTAATTGTATGCTTCCCATGTCACCTCGGGAGTCTCGTCAAAATTGAAGGTAGGCGGCGGCGAAGATGTCTTCCATTCCAACCCAGCTGCTCCCCAGGGATTGTCGCCTACCACTTTGCCATACCGCAGCGACCACATGAAATAAACCATGGGCAGAAGATAGCCGACCGCGAGGATGGTCGATCCGGCTGTGGACATGACGTTTAGAATCTGAAATTCCGGCGGATACTCCCAGTAACGACGTGGCATCCCCATATATCCCAGAATGAATTGCGGGAAGAAGGTCAGGTTGAACCCCACGAATACAATGAGCGCGGCCAACCGTCCCCACCACTCGGGATACATGCGTCCCGTAATTTTCGGCCACCAGAAATGTAGCCCCGCCATATAACCCATGACCGCGCCTCCGACCATGATGTAGTGGAAGTGGGCGATGACGAAATATGTGTCGGTAACGTGGACGTCGATGCCAAGCGCGGCGAGGAACAATCCGGTCAATCCGCCGATGGTGAAGAGTCCGATGAAGCCGAGCGCATAGAGCATTGGGGTTGCGAACGAAATCGAACCCTTATACAGAGTCGCCGTCCAATTGAAGACCTTGATGGCGGAAGGTACCGCGACCAGATAGCTCAAGATGGAAAACACCAGCGCGGCGTAGAGCGAAATTCCCGCCACAAACATGTGGTGTGCCCAAACGATGAAGCCGATGACGGCGATGCCGATGCTGGACATCGCAACAGCGGCATATCCAAATATGCGCTTGCGACTGAAGCAGGCCAGCACTTCGCTGACCACGCCCATTGCCGGCAGAATCATGATGTAAACGGCTGGGTGGGAGTAAAACCAGAAGAGATGTTGAAACAGGAGCGGATCTCCGCCGAGATTGGGATCAAAAATTCCCAGATGCAGGGTTCGTTCCAGCACTACCAGAACCAGCGTAATGGCCAGCACTGGCGTCCCCAGCAACTGAATGATGCTGGTTGCGTAGTGAGCCCAGATAAACAAGGGCAAACGAGACCACGTCATGCCCGGAGCGCGCATGCGGTGAATGGTGACCACAAAATTCAAGCCAGTGAGAATCGAAGAAAAGCCCGCGATAAAAATGGCCAATCCCGCTTCGACGACATGGGTGTTGCTAAAGGCCGTACTGAACGGCGTGTAGAAGGTCCAACCTGTGTCCACGCCACCTTCGACCATGGCGTAAAGCATGAGGGCGCCGCCCGCGATGTACAAATACCAGCTGAGCAGGTTAATGCGGGGCAGCGCCAAGTCCTTAGCCCCAATCATCATCGGCACGAGAAAGTTTCCCAGCACGGCGGGAATGGAAGGGATGAGAAAAAAGAAGACCATGATCTGGCCGTGCATAGTGAACAACTTGTTGTAAGTGTCGGCAAGAACTAGGTCGCCAGCCGGGGTCAGCAATTCCAGCCGGATGAGCAGCGCGAAGAAGCCGCCGATAAAGAAAAATAACGTAATCGACGCCAGGTACAGTAAGGCAATGCGTTTGTGGTCTGTGGTCAACAGCCACGACCGTATGCCGTATTCCTTGTTCAGATAGGTTTCGCGTTCTGCGCTTACTGCGGCGGTAGCCATGACTATTCCTTGGGACTGCTTTTCGTGTCAGCCGCCGCGCTCTGCGTCCCTGCTGGAGGCTGACTCAGTGATTTCACATATGCAACCAACGAATTCAGTTGTTCGTCAGTTACCAGGCCTTGAAAAACCGGCATGATCGGTTTGTATCCGTTTACAACCTTCGCTGCCGGCGACATGATCGATTCGCGAACGTAGTTGTCATCAGCTACGACGGTCCGCCCATCTTCCAGCAATACCGGCTTGCCGTATATACCAACCAGGCTCGGACCGCGTCCTTGGGCATCCGCGCGATGGCAGGTCACACAACCAAGGCTCTGAAATAGGTCAGAGCCGCTAGAAGCCATCGTTCCGCCAGTTTTGCCCGCCATCCACGCCTCGTAGTCGGGCTGCGTCATAACCACGACATCACCGATCATCCCCGAGTGCATGGTGCCGCAATATTCCGCGCAGAACAAATGATAGGTCCCCGGCTTCGTGGCGCGGAACCATTCCATGGTGTAGCGGCCGGGCAGCACATCCTGCTTAATGCGGAACGCCGGAATATAAAAGCTGTGAATCACGTCTTGCGACGTCATGATCAGGCGCACATCGCGGCCCACGGGCACGTGCAATTCGTTGAGTTCACGCTGGCCCTCGGAGTGTTCAATCTTCCACATCCACTGCTTGGCCACGACGTACACTTCCGCAGAGCTTCTCGGCGGCGTGCGTTCCTGAAAGAAAATCACCGCGCCCCATGCGAAGATGAGCATGAAAACCATCAGCGGGATAATCGACCAGCCTAACTCCAGCACCACCGAACCATGAATCGGTGTGGCGTCCACGCCCTTGCGGCGCCGGTACTTTGCCAAAAAGACGATGATGACCGCGAAGATGCCAACGGTCATGACCACCGACAGCAAAGTCAGAAAGATGAAGAGGGCGTCCACGCTGGGCGCCATCGTCGAAGCCCCGGGGGGCCAAAGTGGAAAATGGTCGATCATAAATATAGAAAAAATGCGAAATCTTAAAATCTCGAACCGTAAAAACGTCTGGCGCGAATTTTCGTTACACTGCGCGCTTATTGCCGGAGTCAACCCGGAACATCACTACCACGAACGTGCCCAGCACCAAAATCGTGGCCAGACCCGATAGCTGCAAAACCCGGCCTATGATGGCCCCATACTTCCCGGTATCGGGATCGTAGTGGTAGCAGTAAAGCAACACTTGATCCATCGGGGTACCAATCTTGTTGTCCGCGGCTTGGATCAAGCCCAACCGCAAATCCTTGGGCGCGTATTCGACACCGTAGTAGTATTGCGCGATCTTGCCTTCCGGCGTCAGGACCATGATCGCGGTCGCGTGGGCGTACTGCTTAATCTTCGGGTCGTATTGATACTGAAATCCTGCGGCATTGGTCAGAGCATCGATTGAACTTTGTGTTCCGGTCAGGAAATGCCATCCATCGGCAGCCCCCGCCCGCCCGTACCGCTTCAAGTACTCCGCTTTCTTGACAGCTGCCATTTGTGGAGTATCAGTCGGATCGAAGCTCACAGTGAGCACGTCGAATTCATTGCCAATATTGAACTTCAAGACTCGCAGCGAGCTTTCAAGCCCGCTCAACACCTCGCTGCACAGCATCGGGCAGCGGTAATACACCAGGTTCAAAATGACCGGCTTCTTGCCGAAATAATCTCCTAAACGAACCGATTTTCCGGTCTCATCGACAAATTGCAGATCCGCCGGAATGGGGTCATTCAAGTGTTGCTCAATGCCTACATGCTTGAGTCCCGGGGGACGCACATTTGCGGGCGGCGACATGATTCCCGTGTTCATGCCCTGCGCCCATGCGACGCAGGAAGTCAGCAGCAATGCGGCCGCTATCTTCAGCATCCACTTCCGGCCCGAGTTGTTCGTGATACTCACAGCGTAATCAGCCCCCTAAATTTCTTGCGGCACTACTTCTTCGCCGTTTGCGCCGGAGACGCTTCCGGCCGCACGGGCAAGCCGCGCTCTGCGATCAATTGCATCGCGCGATCAATCGGTATACGGACCGTCCCCGCGTCTTTGTCGACCCATGCATAACTGCGGAGCGTTTCTTCCTCGTTGCGGCGAAAATCGTTGATCTCGGCCCGTTCGTCGGTTTCCAAGCGTGGCTCCGGAAATTGCTGTGCCTCCGAAGGGTTGACCAGACGCAGGTCGCCCGTAGGCAAGGCCATCATGGGAGCAGCCGTTTCCTGATGGCTCTTTGCGTAATAGTCCAGCCCCTTGTAGATGCCGCGAATGATCACGTTCGCCAGAAACACGACGAGGAGCAGCGTGATAAAAAATGCAACGACTCCGCCCGAGCCGATGTCCTGGAGCTCGAAGCCCGGATCGTCGTTCGCGTGGTTGTGTCCGTGTTTAGTGTCCGCCATGAACCGGTTCCAACACTTTCTGCGCTTGCACGTCGTAAGCTGCGAGCAGCGGCCGCGAAGCCAGATTACGGCAGAAGAACGCCAGCCACAATCCGAAGAGCGCAATTCCAACCACAACGTCGAGCCAAGTTAAGGAAAACGTCTCCGAATAATTGGGTTCGATCATGTAATAAAGATCTACCCAACGCACAATCAGAATCCATGCGGCCAACCACGCCAGTCGCCCGATGTTCCGCTTGAGCGGGCGCGATAGCAGCAGACTGAAAGGCACCGCAAACTGGAATAGAACCAAAAATATTCCGACCACCCACCATCCACCATGGAACCGGCGGAAGTAATACGTAATTTCCTCCGGCAGGTTTCCCGCCCACATGATCAGTAGTTGTGAAAACGAGAAATAGGCCCAAACCATAACAAAGGCCAGAGTCCACTTGCCGTGATCGTGGGCAAAGTTCGGCTTCAACATTGTGGCCATCGGCTCATAACGCGACAGGATGCGCTCAATCACGATGCAAAGGCACATGGCCGACATGAGTTCGCCGATGAGGATAATCAGCGGATACATCGTCGAAATCCATCCCGGCGTGATGGACATCATCCAGTCAATCGTTGCGAATCCAAGCGTGAGCGCGAAAATGACGAGCCCTGGCGCGCTTAGCTTCTTGGTGCGAGCGCTGGTATCACGCAGCGGCGGATTGTCCAGTTCGGCCGACCACTTGCTTAAGAAGAACACCAGCACATACCAAACCGCGAAATAGAAGATCGCGCGCAGGATGAATCCGTGTGGATTCAGATAAGTTTGAGCAATGTCCCGCAAGTGCTCGCGCAGATGCGAGTCAGTCACCGTATCGAGTGGGCGCGCCCAGATGTACAAGTGCGGGAGCCCAAACAAAATGGGAATGAACAACACCATCATCAGCG
>JBEKTR010000038.1:0-18780 GCA_049515835.1 Terriglobales bacterium | reverse complement strand
ACTCGGCCACACCGGCGGGTAAGAATGGCACATATTCCGCGGTAATTACCTCCGCGCGGGATTTGGTGACGAGGTCGCCAAAGCCTTGCGGAAACTTCACTTCCGCGTCGCTTCCGCGCGCACCGCGTTGCCCCCAAACTGCGCGGCGCCGATACGTTGTTTCGTCGGCGTCCGAAAGATAAATCGCTCCCGTCTCGCCGCCATGCAAGGAGATCACCTGACGCAAAGAAAGATTCAGGATTTCATCCAGATCGAACGATTGCGTCGCAATCACCGCCATTGCGTTTAACGCATTCAACTCGCGGTTACGGCGCCGAATCTCGTCCTCAGCCCGCTTCTTTTCTGTGATGTCGAGCAGAAAACCCTGATAACGGTCAATTCTGCCGTTCGCGTCCCGCGTGGCGAAGCTGCTTTCCATCGCGGTCATCAACGAACCATTCTTCCGTCGCAGCATCACTTCGAAGTTGCGCACATAGTTTTTCTCAGCCACCTCCTTCCGGAATGTTTCGCGTTGCTCCGGTGAGGCATAAAGATCGGTATTCACATTCAATGCCATCAACTCTTCCCGGCTGTTATAACCAAGGATTTGCACGAAGGCCTCATTGCACTCAACCAGCCGGCCTCCAGCCGTCGCCACAAAAACTCCTTCCTGTACTTGTTCGAAGAGCTGACGATATTTTTCTTCGGCTTCATGCCGGTCCGTCAGATCCCGGACGACGTGAATGGTTCCACGTTGTTTGCTTCCCTGCTCCGTATAGGACGATGTCGAAATCACCGCGTAGCCGCCAAATGCAGCGTCTGGGCCTTCATAAACGCCATCCTGCTCTTCCCTGCAGAACGGACAACCGGTCCAGCTTGCCTCGCGCGGAAGCACGTCTTCACACAGCCGCCCCATGACGTCCGCGGGAGATTGAACCAGTCGCGCCAGCAAGGCGTGGTTCGCTTTCATGATGCGGAAATCGGCATCATGCACGAGTACGATGTCTTGAATGGAATCAAATGTATTCGTCCACTGCCGGTGAGAGCGTAGGATTTGCTCGACCAGACGCAGGTTCTCGACCGCAAGCCCAAGTTGATGCGCACTGGTAACGAGGAAGTCGATATCGTCGGGCGCATAAGAAAAGCGGTGCGCGCTGCCCAAGGTGAGAATACCGATAATGGATTTCTTCCCCCGGACCGGCACGAGGACACAATGCTGGAATCCTTCGTTTTCAAGGTAAGGACGAACCGAATCGTCTGCCTCGTCAGTCTTCAGAATAATCACGGTGTCGCTGCCCAAGGTGCTTTCGAACTTGTCGTCAAGCGCAACAGACTGGCGATCGCGCACAAAGTCTTTTGACAGTCCGATGTGCTGCGCGATGACCATGCGGTCACCTTCCGTCAACCGGAACCAAGCTGCCTTCGCCATCATGAGCGATTTGAGCTCTTCCAATGCGGTCATCATCATTGGGCCGTGTTGTTCGGCCCGAGTCGTGCTCGTTGTGAGGGCATGGATCACGTCGAGTCTTCGGATGTGAATCTTCGAATCGTCGAATACGATAAGCAACATACTCACGCCGAGCGCGAGATCCGAAAGCAGCGCATAATGCATGGGCAAATAGGCATTCAATGGCGCCCAGTCTAAACGGAGTAAGAGGAGGCCTGCGGCGAGCATCCATGAACCGATTTCCCAACGTGCCCATCGAAAACGAACCACATAAAATGCGGCCATCACCGTCAGGAGGCGGTAACCGACCTCCAAACCTAGGCGCACTCCGAACATGGTTGGCCAAACGATGGCCTGCGCGATCGCTAGTCCAATCAATGCGAGAGTCACCAAGAACAATGGCAGCACGAGCTTGCGGTGCTGGCTGTAAACAAATACAGCCGCTGCAAATAGACCTGTGGCCAATACAAAGGCCGCATGGGAAGTTGCGACCACGTAGGGATTGTAGGGCCCCTCGCTTGCACCCAAGGTCCATTGAGAAATGAAGTAAGCGAGCCAGCCGACGATCCAAATCATCAGGTAGCGTTCCCGAAATGTGCGAAAGACAAGCAGGCCGGCAGCCAGCATAATCATGGCCGTCACCTTCGCCGCAATCATGTAAGGGGCAGTGGTGCTTCCAACAGCGGGAACTGCCCACAAAACGGGAATGTTCATCGTCATCAAGGCCTAAAGGCTAGTCTTTCTTAAATACCACGTAGGGACAGGTTACTAACGGTCTTTCTGCCCCCACTTGATTACTTTCGGCACAGAAAAATTAGGGGTAGAATTAGCCCTCAGACGGCAATGGCTTCCGAGCACATACTAATCGTGGACGACGAGGAACCGATCCGGGAGGTAGTCGCCGCCATGCTTTCTGCGGCGAACTTTCAGACTCGGCAAGCTTGCTCCGGCCGCGAAGCGCTGGCATTGCTCGAATCGGGCGAGGAATTCTCGCTCATGCTCTCTGACCTCATGATGGCGGATATGGACGGCATTGGGCTCCTGAGCAACACCAAGGAGAAGTTTCCCGATATACCCGTGGTTATGGTGACCGCCGTTCATGATATTTCCGTCGCCTTGAAGGCGATCCGCGACGGCGCCTACGATTATCTTCTTAAACCTTTTGAACGTGAACAACTCCTGACTACGGTTCACCGGGCGTTGGAAAACCGGCGGCTTAAGCTTGAAAACCGGGCATATCAATCCAATCTCGAAGTTCTGGTTACAGCGCGTACGGCCCAGCTAAGCAAGGCCATGAACACGCTGGAGCGATCCTACGACATCACGCTTGAGGCCTTAGGCGATGCGCTCGATCTTAAAGACGCTGAGACCGAAGGTCACTCCAAACGTGTCACCGCATTTACCATCGCCATCGCTCGAGCGATGGGCCTTACCGGGGAAGACATTCGGGTGATTGCACGCGGCGCGTTTCTCCACGACATCGGCAAAATGGCCATTCCGGACGCAATTTTGAGAAAACCCGGACCTCTGACCCCCGACGAGATCACCATCATGCGTGAGCATTGCTACCGGGGATATCAGATGCTCAGGAAGATTCCGTTCCTCGCCGAGGCGGCGGATATTGTTTACTCCCATCAAGAGTGTTACGACGGGACCGGTTATCCCCGCGGCCTTAAGGGCGAAGAGATTCCTTTAGGGGCTCGAATTTTCTCCGTCGCCGACACCATGGACGCAATCACGTCTGATCGCCCCTACCGGGCCGCGCAGTCACTCTCGGCCGCTCGCGCCGAGATTCAGAAATGGTCGGGGCGGCAATTTGATCCAGAGGTAGTCAAGTCGTTCCTTTCTATGCCAGAGACGCTCTGGCAAGAACTGCGCCGCGATATTGAAGCGCAGAACTACCGGTTCGCTTATTCTGCTTCAGTTAAATCCACATAAATCCGGAATATCCTTCGCAAATCTGGAGTCTCAGCGCGTTCCTTTCTTGCCGAGCTAACCCTGAGTACAATGCAAGGCGCGGAGGAAATCATGAAAATCAGCATGACAATTTTGTTGGCGACGTTTTCGATTTGCGTCATAAATGCAGTGGCTACGGCGCAGGATCATCCAACTGTGACGGCGCAGCCCAACAGTGTCTATGTCGGTGCGGACGGAAAATTCGACGCTACGCCTGATACCGCGTTGGTGCAATTCAATATCTCGGCACAGGAAGAAACCGCGCGTGCCGCGTATGATCGCGCCTCGAAAGCAGCGGAACAGATTCGCGAGATTTTGCGTTCCAACGGTATCGAAACCAAAACCGCTGAAATTGGCTTCTTCGCAGTCCAGCCGGTGTATGACTACAAGACGGCGAAGCGCAAATTGGTGGCCTATCGTGTCGAATCCAGCGTGTCGGTCAAAATTAAAGACTTCTCCAAAGTCGCGCCTATCACTCAGCAACTCGCCGATATGGACGTGACACAGAATCAGACGTTGAGTTACACGCTCGACGACGTAGATGCCGCTAAGACCAAGGCAGTTGAGGACGCCTATCGGCGAGCCCGAGATTCCGCCAATGTTATCGCCCGGAGTTCAGGACGCACTTTAGGTGACCTCTCCTACGCGTCTGTCGATACATTTGAGAATGTCCGGGTGCAGCCGATGCTCATGGCAGCACCCATGGCCAAGATGGCGCCCGGAGCTATGGCCGCTCCCACCGAGGAGTTCAGCCCGCAGAACGTCACCGTCACGGCGCATGTGAATGCTTTATTTCAGCTGAAGTAGAGTAACTACCGGCTGGATTTGCCTGTATTAGCCGGGACTTGCGCGGCATCCACTGGCACATCGCGCTGAATGACCATCTCGAGGGTCGTTCCCGCATCCATCTTGATGTCGTTGCCTCGGGTCAACATTGCGATGGCCGTACCCACCGCGCCGCCGACTCCAGCTCCGATCAGCGCACCTTTGCCACCATTCGTCACCCCACCAATCACCGCGCCTGATCCTGCGCCCGTGGCAATCGCGCCAACTTTTTCTCCCGTTTGAGAGTCGCTCTTGATAGTACCCTCCTCATCTCTTACCGAACTCTTATCCACTCCTGGCGCTCGCTCCACAGACCCGGGAAGGAGGACGGTATATCCGCTGGGGTAGATAAGAGTCGTGAAGTGCATCAGCACTTCCGCCTTGCCCTTAATACGTCCGCCGCGCTTTACGTGACTGATTCTGCCCTGGACGTAGGTTCCGGCGGGAATGAGGACGCGCCCGTCCGGTGCGACCACAGGAAACGTTGTTTCTGCGTAAACTGCGTCCCCCTCTTGGTTCCCTTTGGTCGAAATCGCCTGCTTCAGGGCGATAGGCACGCGGGTGCCCTCAGGAATGGACAGCTGAATGGGAGGGACGGGCACATTGTTCGCCGCCGGTGTTGGGTTCGGCGCACTCTGCGCACTTGCTGCGATCGCAGCCAAACATGTTGTCAACAACCAAGTTCGCATGAAGGTGCACCCCGTTGCGTCTTTCATTTTATTCAATCCTGTATGTGACGTTCTTAGCAAGTTACACACTTTCACCTTCCATGATGCGTCGAACCCCGCCATCTGCTATGTTCTTAGGTTCGCAAGCATCGCCGTTACACGCGAGAGGCAAATTATGACTGATATCGCGCGGCCAGAGCCATCCCGCCTCTACCGATGGATGGTCCTAATTTTCCTCAGCCTCGCCATGTTCGGCAACTATTACGTCTATGATGCGCTGAGTCCGCTAGCGGACGTGCTGAAACAGCAGCTTGGATTCTCTGATGCAAACATTGGCTTCCTTCAGGCAATTTACAGCTTTCCCAACATCTTCACGGTGGTCATTGGTGGCGTGCTGATTGACCGCTTTGGATTGCGAAGAGCGCTCATGCTCTTTAGCGTTCTTTGTGTAGTGGGTCCGGCGATCACCGCCTTGTCGGGACATCTATGGCTAATGGCAACTGGACGCCTCATTTTCGGCATGGGTGCAGAATCATTGATTGTTGCGGTCACGGCCGCGTTGGCTCGTTGGTTTCGAGGCAAAGAATTGAGCTTTGCATTTGGCATCAATCTCACCATTTCCCGTCTCGGAACATTTGCGGCGCTAAACTCACCGACCTGGGCTCGCACCGCGTACGCCAATTGGCGGTGGCCATTTTTGATCGCGCTGGCAGTTTCTTCTTTGTGCGTAGTGGGCGCGATTGTTTACTGGGCGCTCGAGGTCCATGCAGAGCACACCTATGCTCTCGGGGCGACCTCCACCGACAAAGTGGTTCTTGCCGACTTGTTTAAGTTTGGCCGGAGCTACTGGTACATTGTGGCTCTTTGCATAACATTCTATTCGGCGATTTTTCCCTTCCAAACCTTCGCAGTGAAATTCTTCATGGAAGCCCACCACACTTCAAGGGAAACTGGAGGATTTTTATCCAGCATATTGACCCTGTTCGCGATGTTTGCCACGCCCTTGTTCGGATTACTGGCGGATCGCGTCGGCCGACGGGCCCAACTCATGATGTTTGGGTCTATGTTGCTGATTCCGGTGTACTTAATGATGGGCTATATGTCGTCATCCCGGCATGTTGTGATACCTATTCCTTATTTTGGCGTCTGGGACTTGCCAGTTCTGCTACTTTCTACCATGGCCTTGATGGGAATCGCCTTCTCTCTCATCCCCGCTGTAATGTGGCCGTCAGTTTCGTATATTGTTGATTCTTCGAGGCTAGGAACTGCCTATGGGCTCATGACAATGATTCAGAATATAGGCCTGTTCGGGTTTAATTTGCTGGTGGGTTGGGCCAACGACTACGGGGAAGCCAGTGCGACAAACCCGAAGGGTTATCGCCTTGGCATGTGGATTTTTTCTGTTCTTGGGTTTCTTGGCGTATTTTTTGCATTTCTTCTTCGCCGGCGAGAGACTGGCCCGGAGGGCCACGGGTTAGAAACGATTACAACCAAGACCGCTCCGGCATAAACTAATATTGGGTCGAGGGCAATTCGAGGCTGCTGCCGCCGGATTGGCGACGGAAAGTGCTGTGACCATTGAACTCCCGCAGTACAACGAAAAGGCGCACGGAAGGCATCAGAGAAGAAGGGGCAGGCGACCGCAATTTGACCGAAGCGGGCGGGCGGCAGGATGCCAGGATTTCTGAAGCCGAGGCGATTGAACGTGCCAAACTGGGGGACTCGGACGCATTCCGCATACTCTACGATCTACACAAGAGGCGGGTATATTCGCTATGTCTGCGTATGACCGCCAATACCGCTCAAGCGGAGGATTTGACGCAGGAAGCGTTCCTGCAACTGTTTCGCAAGATCGGGACGTTTCGCGGGGAATCGGCGTTTTCCACATGGTTGCATCGCATGGCAGTCAATGTCGTTTTGATGCAGCTGCGGAAAAAGAACCTTCCCGTCGTTTCGCTCGAGGAAACGCTCGAAGGCGAAGAAGAAGCGCCGCGGAAAGAACCGGGAGCGCCCGACCCAAAGCTGGCGGGGTCGATTGATCGCTTGCATTTGCAAAGGGCGCTCGAAGAGTTGCCTCCGGGGTACCGGACGATTTTCTTGCTGCACGACGTTGAAGGTTACGAGCACAACGAAATTGCAGCCATGATTGACTGCTCGATCGGAAACAGCAAGTCGCAGTTGCACAAAGCGAGAATGAAGTTACGGTCGCTGCTGAAAGCAAATAAAACGGAAGCCGCGGGCAGGCGATAGAGAGCATTTTCATGAACAGAATCGGGAGCGACGAAACGATGAATTGCGCCGAGTTTCAAGAGCTGCTACCGGAGATTCTCGATAGCGGCGAGACGTCCGAGTCTAAGGTGCACGCGCATTCCTGCAAAGAGTGTTCAGAACTATACGCCGAACTTAGGGAGATCTCGCAAGCAGCCCTGTTGCTGCGTGGCGTCGAGGAGCCGAACCTGCGTGTGTGGAATTCGATTGAGATTACCTTGCGGCAAGAAGGATTGATTCGTGACGCGGCGCTGGCGGGACCAGCGCTGGTGCCCGGGCATTCACGCAATTGGCGTCTCGCTTGGCTGGTACCGATCGCGGCATTGTTGGTGGTGATGACATCAGGCATCGCGATTTTTCAACGCAATTCCCAACCACAATCTATCGCGAATCTGACGCCGATATCAACAGCGGACGGCGGCACGGCGGAAGACCAGGAAATTTTGCGCGCCATTGGAGAACGCACTCCTACCTTACGGGCCACCTACGCAGCAGATTTACAGAACATCAACTCTTATATCCGGGACGCACAAGATTCCCTGAAAAACGATCCGGGCGATGAAGAAGCGCAACGGGCTTTGATGGGTGCTTACGAGCAGCGGGCGATGGTTTACGAAATGGCGTTTGAGCGTCCTTTGCCATGAACTTGAAATTTGAGTACGCCTGTCGGGATTGTCAGCCGCAGAGCGATGAGGGAGAGCATGATGCGTAGCAGAGGAAACCTCACCAAAGCAGCCGTGGTCACGATCCTGGCTGGCGTGGCATTCGGCGCTGGGGAAATCCGCAAGGAATTCCGCTACAGCGTCGGACCAAAGGCGACCGTGTCGGTCACGAACCAATATGGCCCTGTTTCGGTGCGCCCCATCGCCGGGAATCAAGTGATTGTGACCGCCGTATTAAATTCTGACAAGGTGGAAGTGGATCAAAACCAGACCGGCAATAGGGTGAACATGTTTTCGCGTTTGCTGCCCGGAGCCGACGGTGAGACAGGCAAAGTCGAGTATGACTTGCAAGTGCCTTCCGACGCGAATGTCATGTTGCATTCAAACACAGGACCATTATCGGCGGAAGGGTTGACTGGCGAAATTGCGATGGAAGGAACAACCGCGGCGGTCGAAGTGCGTAACGTCGATGATGCTCATGTTCACATCAAGACCCTGGATGGGCCCGTCACGTTGACTAATGTGCAGAAGGGACATGTGGAGATTACCTCCGTCAGCGGCGATGTGAATCTGAATCAAGTGAACGGCATGCTGGTCGAGGTGAACTCTAACAGCGGCAAGATTCATTACGACGGCAACTTCGGCGACAACGGACAATATCGCCTGATGAGTAATACCGGAGACATTGAAGCCTTCGCTCCCGATACTGCCTCGATCGATGTTTCGGCCCGATCCATTCATGGTCAAGTTGAAAATGATTTTCGACTGGAACCAGAACAGACAACACCATTTCTGATGCGGGCAGAAAGCGCGTTCTCTGGAACGTTAGGCAAGGCTGCTTCCTCAGTAAAGCTGCATTCCTTCAGTGGTAAAATTCACCTCAAGAAGCGCTCCACGAAAAGCAAGTAAGACGGAAACACCTCTGGCCTTTGATCTTGTGACGACAGCGCACACCTACATTCTCACGGGCTTCATGGGCGCCGGCAAAAGCAGCATAGGCCTCGCATTAAGCCGGAAGGCGAATCTACCCTTTGTGGAATTGGACGAACGCATTGAAGTCCGCGAAGGACGCACCATTGCGAGGATCTTCCGTGAGGCCGGCGAAGATGCGTTCCGTGAGATTGAGCATCGTGTTTTGCGCGAGTTGCTCACAACGCCGGCAAGTACGTCTCGCATTCTAGCTTTAGGCGGCGGGGCCTTCATGCATCCAAGCATCCTACAGCTAATTCAAGAAAAAACTTGCACTACGGTTTTCTTGGATGCTCCTCCCGACGAATTATTTCATCGTTGCGCTCAACAGCCGGGCGAACGCCCCCTGTGCCAGAATCTGAATGACTTTCGTAATCTCTATGAAGCGCGACGTGAACGGTATTTGGCTGCTACGCTTAGGGTGGACACTGGTGGCAAGGATATTGAAACGGTCGCGGCGGAGGTAGCATGCAGTCTTGGTTTGGGCAAGGGATAATTTCGCACTCTTTGGATTGTAAGAGCGCCCCCGTTTATGTGATCGCTGCCAGTTGTCTATTGGTACTTGCAGGGACAAGTTACGCGGCCCCGGGCCATGACTCAGCTCAGGACGTCGATTCAGGGACATTCGCGGTTCTCATTAACAATAAGCGTGTCGCAACGGAGACTTTTTCGATTCGTCAGAACTCCAGCGGCAGCGAGGTTACATCCGAATTCAAGTCAGAAGGAAACGGCAATTCAGCGGATCAGTCCTCGGTACTACAACTGGAGCCGAATGGAGATTTGAAAAAGTATAGCTGGAAAGAAATCACGCCCGGCAAGGCTCATTTCACAGTGTTCCCGAACAACGATTTCTTAATGGAGCGTTATAGTACCGGACCTGACGAAAAAGACGCAGAACAACCATTTTTGCTTCCGAATTCGACGGCCATGTTGGACGACTATTCGTTTGTGCAGCGGGAAGTTCTCGCGTGGCGATATTTTGCCAGCGGATGCAAACAAGATAAAGGGCAACTAGCCTGTCCCCTACATCAAAAAACCATGTTCGGTACGATTAACCCGCATGCTCGCAGTTCGGCTCCAGTGAGCCTTGAATTCGCAGGGCGCGAAAAAGTGACCATCCTCGGTGTTGAAAAAGAACTGATTCGTTTGAATCTCAAGAGCGATGCAGGTGATTGGGCACTTTGGCTGGATGATCAACTGAAATTGCAGCGCATCATTGTGCCCGGCGAGAACATCGAAGTGGTTCGCGATTGAAAAGCCACGCATGCCCCTTATTGATTTAAAAACGTTGCGAGTCCTTTTCACGGCGTTGCTGTTCGCGCTGGTCATTGGTTTTTTTTATGTTGCGCATAAGACCCTGATCGCGTTTCTCTTCGCTGTGTTTTTCGCGTATCTCATAGACCCAGCTGTATCGCGCCTCGAACGCTGGACGCGCAGTCGAGCGGCCGCCATTGGAATCATCTACCTTCTGCTGATCTGCCTGCTTTTCACGTTTTTCTTTTTTGTGGGCCCACAAATCGCGCGGCAAACCCACCGTTTCATGGATACGTTTCCGACGTTCCTGCAAAATGGCGGATACGCCCACGTTGCCAGGCAAATCGCAGACGAGCACGGCTGGAATGGGGTCGCGTTTCAGCAGATCGAGCGCTATCTTTCTGACAATGAAAGCGGGCTTACAGGTTTCGCGCAGCGGGCCGGATTGCGGGTGGCTGAAGCGGCGCAAGAATCATGGCTGCTCGTAGTCGTGCCGATTCTTTCCGCATTTTTTCTCAAAGATGGCCGCGGATTTACTGGTGTGCTTCTTACCCTGCTGGAGACACAACCGCAACGCGAATTTCTTCAAGGCGTGCTGGATGATATGAATCAAATGCTGGCGCAGTTTATTCGTGCACAGTTGATTCTGGCATTGCTTTCTTTCGTCGCATACATTAGCTTCATGGGCCCTATGCGTGTGCCCTATGCCTTGGCGCTCAGTACTGCGGGCGGAGCCATGGAATTCATTCCTGTCGTGGGACCGATGTTTGCAGCCATATTAATCATTGGGGTCGCGCTTCTGACAAGCTATCCTCACTGGCTGGCATTGGTGATTATGCTGGGTTGCTGGCGCTTAACCCAGGATTATCTAATAGCGCCTCGAGTTATGGGACGAAGCATGGAATTGCATCCTCTGGCCGCGATCTTCGGGGTACTGGCGGGTGCGGAAGTGGCTGGGATTCTTGGCATCTATCTTTCGATTCCCGTGATGGCGAGCTTGCGTATTATGTGGCGGCGATGGCGCTTGTATGCCGAGAAGAAGCGATTCGGCCCACTGAACGACTACGCTTTCGGCAGCGATATTGGCGGAAGTGGTACTTCCCTTTAACTGACGGCTCGACGCACGAGTTGATCAACTCCACTGTTGTAAAATTCAGATTCACCCTTTATGCAAGCGAAAATTCCCATTGGCATTCTTGGCGCAACTGGTGTCGTAGGACAAAGATTTGTCCAACTGCTGGAGAATCATCCCTGGTTTGAGCTGGCGTGGCTGGCAGCCTCGGATCGCTCCGAAGGCAAGCGCTACGATGAAGCCATGAGTTGGCGGCTGAAGAGCGCGCTTCCCGATCGCGTGGCGAAAATGATGGTTTCGCCGGCTCAACCCAGGGGAGCACCCAAAGTGATTTTCGCCGCACTCGACGCAAGTGTGGCCGCGGAAATGGAACCCAAATTCGCCGAAGCCGGCTGCGCGGTCATCACTAATTCGAGCGCATTGCGCATGAAGTCAGATGTGCCCTTGGTGATCCCCGAGGTTAATGCCGATCACGTGAAATTGATTGAAACGCAAAGCTGGCGCGCAAAATCAGGCGGCTTTGTGGTCACTAACCCAAATTGTTCTGCCATTGGGCTCGTAGTGGCGTTAAAACCTCTGCAACAAAAATTCGGTATTGAAACAGTCATGGCGGTCACAATGCAAGCGGTCAGTGGGGCCGGGTATCCCGGAGTCCCGTCGCTCGATATTCTCGGAAATGTGATTCCCTACATCGCCAAAGAAGAAGAAAAGATGGAAGAAGAAACGCGCAAACTGCTCGGCACATTTAACGGAAAGAGCATCGTGCCAGCCGAATTCGCAATGAGCGCGCAGTGTAACCGCGTGGCTGTCGAAGATGGACACACGGAATCGGTTTCCGTCAAACTGCGAAAGAAAGCTAGCGCAGAAGAAATTATCGCTGCATGGCGCGAGTTTTCAGGTGTTCCGCAACAGCAAAAACTGCCAACAGCCCCAGCGGAGGCAATTCGCTATGTAACGGCAAACGACCGGCCACAACCGCGCTTCGATGCGGAATTTGGTAACGGAATGACGACGACTGTCGGTCGACTGCGTCCCTGTGGAGTCTTGGATTGGAAATTTACCGTGCTTTCGCACAATACAATTCGCGGCGCAGCAGGAGCCGCATTGCTCAATGCCGAACTTCTGAAAGTGCAAGGGTATTTGGATTGAAACCACTGAGGAGCATCCGCTCATGATCGTCATGAAGTTTGGCGGGACTTCGGTGGGAGACACATCTGCCATCCTGCGGCTCGTGGATATCGTCAAACAACGCGCCGGAGAACACCCCGTTGTGGTTGTGAGTGCCATGTCAAAAGGCACCGACCAGCTGCTCGCCATGGCCAAAGCGGCTGGCGCAGGCGACCGCAAAACCGCACTGAAGCTCTCTCGATCTTTGCGGGAGCGACATTACAATACGGCCGGTGAACTCTTGGGTACGGCACTGTTCACGCAGTTCCATGGGGATTTGGGCGCGGACTTCGAAGCGCTGGACGAATTGCTCCGGGGAATTGCTGCCGTGGGCGAATTGACCCCACGAACCACGGATTACGTAGCGGCATTTGGTGAAATGTTATCGAGCAAGATCGTAACGGCGGCCCTTTCCGCGCACGGAATTGGCGCTGCTCTTGTGGATTCGCGCGAATGCATCATGACCGATGGAGTACACATGCGTGCGACACCTCTCTACCCGGAAACCAACGAACTCTTACTAAAAATTGTCCAGCCGTTACTGGAAAAGAAAATGGTTCCTGTTATGGGAGGTTTCATTGGGGCAACTAAGGCCGGCGTCACGACAACTATAGGCCGCGGTGGTTCAGATTTCTCGGCCGCAATTGTGGGTGCCGGCTTGAATGCGCAGCGCATCGAGATTTGGACCGACGTAGATGGCATGCTGACCACGGACCCCAACCTGATTCCGGAAGCGCGCCGCATAAAAGTCATCAGCTTTGAGGAAGCGGCTGAATTGGCCTATTTTGGAGCCAAAGTTCTGCATCCTGCTACGGTCTTGCCGGCAATCCAGAAAGATATTCCCGTGTATGTGTTAAATTCCCGAAACGCCACGTGTGAAGGAACACGCATCACAGCTCACGCGCCACATTGCAGTAATTTTTTCAAGGCGATCGCCGTAAAGAAACGGATTACAATCGTTGACGTTGCCGCTCCACGCATGTTGCTTGCCCATGGATTTCTTCGTGCGATATTCGAGGCGTTCGACCGGCACCGCGTTCCGGTGGATGTAGTTTCAACGTCGGAAGTCAGCGTTTCATTAACCGTTGATTCCAATGAGGCCATTCCAGCCTTGGCGGCGGACTTGGCAAAGCTCGCGGACGTAAAATACGAAGGCCGCAAAGCAATCATATGTTTGGTGGGGGAAAATTTGCGAGAGACACCAGGGATCGCGGCGCGAGTCTTCGGCGAACTTGCGGATGTGAAGATACGTATGATTTCGCAGGGAGCGTCCGAAATCAATCTGACTTTTGTGATTGAAGAAGACGCCGTACCCGGCGTAGTCCAGCGATTGCATAGGGCATTTTTCTCAAGCTTGGATCCAGCGGTGTTTGCATAGATTCCGATGAAACTGCTCATCATAGGTCGGGGAAAAACAGGCTCGTTGGTCGCCGAAGTCGCCACAGAGCGACACCATGATGTGCAAGTTGTCGGCGCTGCGGAAAATGTCCAGTGTGCGGCCCTTAGCAAAGAGAAACTAGATGCGGTTGACGTAGTCATCGACTTTACTACCCCGCACGCCGTAGTTGGTCATATTGAGGCGTGCATAGCGGCCAGAAAGCCGATCGTTGTAGGGACGACGGGCTGGCTCGCGGAGTCTTCCCGGCTGAGAACTCTGGTTGAGCAGAATGAGACTGCTTTGCTGCATGGAGCGAACTACTCTGTCGGAGTGAACCTCTTCTACGATGTGGTCAGGGACGCGGCCAAAGCGCTCAAGCACCATTATTCGGGACAAATCTTCGAGAGGCATCACGTACACAAGAAAGATGCGCCGTCGGGAACTGCGATGGCAATTCGCAACATTGTTCGCGAGTCTTCCGGCACAGAACTCGAAATTACATCCTTTCGTGAGGGCGAGGTCGTGGGCATGCACGAGCTCGTCTTCGACTCGCTGCATGACACGATTTATATCTGTCATGACTCCAAGACGCGTCGCGGCTTCGCAGAGGGAGCCGTGCTTTCCGCCGAATGGCTCCTTGGGAAAAAGGGCTTTTACGACTTCAAAGACGTCTGGCGCGACCTGTAGCCTCCCTCTCCGGTTTCGCTCCCCCACCGATTCGCGTTATCTTAGAGAAATGGAACTCCGTGGATGTGGGACGGCGCTTATTACTCCTTTCAAGCAGGATGGTTCAATTGACGAACCTGCTCTGCGCAAGCTGATTGCCTGGCAGATTGAATGCGGAATCGATTTCATAGTAGCGTGTGGCACGACGGCAGAAACGCCCACGCTGACACACGACGAGTGGCTGCGCGTAATTGACCTTATCGTGGAAGTTGCGGCTGGCCGCGTGCCTATCGTCGCCGGCGCGACTTCAAACTCCACCGCGGAGGCGGTGGAAAAAGCTAGAGAAGCGGCAGCGCGTCCGGGTGTGGATGGGATACTCACAGCGTCGCCCTACTACAACAAGCCCACGCAAGAAGGCCAGTACCGCCATTTCCGCGCTATCGCGGAGGCAATCGATAAGCCGATTATTCTTTACAACGTTCCGGGCCGTACCGCTGCCAACATCGAACCTGCGACCCTGGCACGGTTGTCGGAAGTCCCGAATATCATGGGAGTGAAAGAAGCCAGCGGAAATCTCTCCCAAATTGCCGATGTCTGCAACTCGGTCCCCGAAACCTTTTTGGTTTTCTCAGGAGACGACGCCGTGACCCTCCCGGTGATGGCGCTCGGCGGCGTGGGAGTCATTTCGGTAGCGTCCAACGAAATTCCGCGCGAAATGGCAGAGATGACTCGCGCGGCGCTTAACAATGATTGGACTACTGCTCGCGCTCTTCACCGCAAATATCTAGCCTTGATGCAGGCGAATTTTATCGAGTCGAATCCCATGCCGGTAAAAGCAGTGTTGGCGATGATGGGCAAGATCGAAGAGAACTATCGTCTACCCATGCTGCCTATGCGCAGGGATACGCGCACCAAATTACAAAAAATCGCGGCCGATGCCGGGCTGCTGCCCAAAGCCTCTGCCCCCGCTCCCGCAACAGATTATTTTATTTACGAAAGCTGGGTCGGTGGACCGCACAAGGCGCAGTTGCACCGCTCGTCTTGCGGCCAATGTAATCATGGCAAAGGTCGGCCGCCAGGGCACGATCCCAACCAGTCGCGCTGGCATGGTCCTTATCAAACCTTGCAAGAAGCGCGCGAAGCCTCGCATCAACTTGCAGGTGTGTTGATTCGCAGCGAATGTAAGTGCGCGGCTTAGGCAAGAGATGATACAGAATTTGCAAACTGAAATCGAACGATTTGTATCGCTCGGGGAGATTGGCCAAAACCGAGGTGCGCGGGAAGTCTTCATCGAATTCCGCGATGCCCTGACGGCGGGGAAAGTTCGCGCGGCCGAAAAGATTGATGGCGCGTGGATTGTGAATGTTTGGGTAAAGCAAGGCATTTTGCTCGGCTTCCGGCTGGGTCAGCTCAGCGCGATGGGCGACGGAGCCTGCCTCTCGTTCGTTGACAAAGATACTTTCCCTGCCCGCGAGTTTACGGTCGAAGATCGGGTGCGTGTCGTCCCGGGCGGATCGTCCGTGCGTCTCGGCGCCTACGTTGCGCCGTCCGTCGTTTGCATGCCTCCCATGTTCATCAATGCGGGAGCATATGTGGATGAGGGCACGATGGTGGACTCCCACGCGCTCGTCGGCTCTTGCGCACAGATCGGCAAACGCGTACACCTCAGCGCTGCTGCCCAAGTGGGAGGAGTACTCGAGCCGATCAATGCCGTGCCCGTGATCATTGAAGACGATGTGCTGGTGGGTGGAAATTGCGGAATCTACGAGGGCACATTGGTTCGGTCGCGCGCTGTTTTGGGGGCCGGAACGATTTTGACGCGGTCAACCCCGATTTACGATATTGTGCGCGGCGAGGTATATCGCGCTACGGATGAAAAGCCGTTGGAAGTGCCGGAAGGAGCCGTGGTGGTGCCTGGGTCACGCGCAGTCAGCAAAGGCAAAGCTGCAGAGTGGAATTTATCGCTCTATACGCCGGTCATCGTAAAGTATCGCGATGAAAAGACCGATCAACGCATCGAACTGGAGGAGTGGCTGCGCTGAAAGTTATGAAACGATAACCTCCAGCCCATTCGAACTGGTGACGCTTGCGCGAATTTGTCCCAGTCTTGCAATAATCGCGTCGGCTTCCTGCAAGGCGTTTGCCGGGAAAGTGCTTGTAAGAGCAATTACCTTTATTCCTGCGGCACGTGCTGACTTAACTCCTGCGGGAGCGTCTTCAATGGCGAGACACTCCTCAGGGTCGAATCCAAGTAGCGCTGCACCCTTCAAATAGGGAGTGGGGTCAGGCTTGCCCTTCTGTACATCGTCGGCAGTAACAAACTCACTTGGAATCGGAATGCCTGCCCACAGTAATCTTGCAGTGGCCAAGCTCCGCGTGCCGGATGTAACCACGCACCAGCGATCTAGAGGCAAAGCCTTAATTAATTCCGCCGCGCCTGGCATGATGCCGACGCCGTCGCGATCATTCGCTTCCCATTGCTCAATTTTGCGAGTCTCTTCGACTGCGTCCAGATGAGGAGCGATGGCATGAACCACTTCAACAGCTCTTACCCCGTGACTAATCTGCAGGACTTTGGCTGGATCAAGTCCATTTTCTTCGCTCCAACGACGATACTGGCGCTCGACAGAGCGGGTCGAATCAACTAACACGCCATCCAGATCGAATAGAATCGCGGAGCAATGAAAGACGGGCATGGTGATTTCAGACTATTGCAAACAACGTAGATTCTGGACTTTGGATTCAACTTGTAGAACGAGCCGTCAGGGGAGGGTACTGTGCGAGCGCGCTCTGCTCTATCATCCGTAGCTGCGCATCTCTGCGAATCTGAAGGTGGCGTTCACGAAAGTGTGCCTGTGCGCGACGGCCCCAGGACCGGATGAAATAGTAATTTAATCCAGCTCCGATGATTGAGCTCGTAAGCGGAATCAATCTGCCGGCCCACTTCTCGACCACTTCGGCGCTGGCGCGAGCGGCTACCCGTTGGATAACACGCGGAACAAAGCGATTAACGACTTCTTTCTCCACTAACTCGCGGCTGATGTCCACGCCTGCGGCGCTCGCCGCGGCGATCCACAGCTCCGCTGTTTCCTCATCGGTGCGATATTCGAAGCCATAAAGCAAGCTGAGCTTCTGGATCGTCCGCAGCGTGATCGCCGCGAGGATGCCGAGGTCAGGCACAATCGTGATTGCGCCCGCCAAACCAAATCCAGCGCCCTCCGCAGCCGCCACTTTCATTCCACCACGGATAATTTCGCCGGCCACATGATCCAAATCTTCAATACGGACGGAATAGACTCCCTGAAAGTCGGCGATGGGGAGACGATACGCAGCGCGCAATTGCCAAAGAAAGCGCGCAGGATCGACCTGTAGCGTTTCATAAGCGCGGTGAAAACCACGCAGCAGCGAGCTTTCAGCCCGCCGCCGCAGCCACGATTTGGGGTGTTGGCCGGACACAATCACTTAGATGCTCTTGCTCTTGTGAACGGCTTCATCAATGCACTGGCCGTAAAGCATTCCCACACAAAGCATATGCTACGATCATACGTTCATATGACAACCGGTAAATTGCAAGTCGTGCCGCTCGGCGGCTTAGGTCAGTTTGGAATGAATTGCATGGCCATTCGCTGGAATGACGACATTATTATTGTCGACGGTGGCCTCATGTTTCCTGAAGCGGAGTTGCTAGGCGTAGATATTGTAGTTCCCGATATCTCCTATCTCACTGAAAACAGGGCAAAAGTTAAGGGCATTGTTCTTACGCATGGGCACGAAGATCATATAGGCGCCCTGCCGTGGATTCTCTCCGAACTGAATGTCCCGGTGTGGGGGACAGAATTCACGCTGGCTTATGTGGAAGACAAACTCGAAGAGCATGGGCTGCTGGATAACGCCGAATTGAATGAGATTCGCGCGGGAGAACGGTTCAAGATTGGTCCATTCACCATCCACCCCTTGCAGGTGACGCATAGCCTCGTCGATTGCGTGGCGTTGGCGATTCACACGCCCATGGGAGTGTTAATTCACACTGGCGACTTCAAAGTTGATCCGACGCCTACAGACAACCGGCTATTTGATCTGCACTCGTTTGCAGAATACGGAAAATCAGGCGTATTGGCGCTGTTTCAGGATTCAACCAACGTCGAACGTAAGGGTTATACCCCCAGCGAGCGCGCCGTGCGCCGCAAGTTTGACGAAATCTTTGCGCATACGCAAAGGCGGCTGTTCATCTCCTGTTTTTCGTCCTCAATACACCGCATAAAATTAGCGGTCGAGATGGCATGGCAGCATGGACGAAAGATCGCCTTCGTGGGCCGGTCGATGAACAATTCCGCCGAAATCGCGGAAGACCTGGGTTATGTCGAAATTCCGGATGGACTGCTTATTCATCCGGGGGAAATGAAGAACTTTCCTCCGGAGAAAGTTTGTGTATTGATCAGCGGCACGCAGGGAGAGCCCATGTCTGCACT
>JBEKTR010000037.1:0-18904 GCA_049515835.1 Terriglobales bacterium | reverse complement strand
AGAAGCGCGCCCGCCCATGAAGCAAATTGACCGGACAAAGCGATATTGATCGAGCCTGGCACATGACCGCGAGCAAACAGGTCGTTGGAACGCACGTCGAGAGCAATCTCTTCTTTCTCAAGACGCGCCTTCAACTCTTCGGCAGAAATGGCAGGCAAGGTTGGCAAAGCAGAAAGGGATGTCGCGCCGGTGCGATTGATCTCGGCATCCTGCAAGAAGTACTCCGGACGAGCAGGTAAGTTCGCGATCAGTTGCCGCACAAACTCGTCGCGGCTGGCGATCTGCAGCGCGTAATTGGTCAAACGTTCGGTTCCAATGGTGGATGAGCGCTCGTTGCGCATGTTTTTCCCACATAACGAACCAGCCCCGTGTGCGGGGTATACCAGTGTCGCATCCGGCAATTTCATAAGCTTATTGTGCAAACTGTCATAGAGCAGGCCAGCCAGTTGCTGCGGCGTGTACATTTTCGATAAATCAGGACGGCCAACATCGCCGATAAAAAGCGTATCGCCTGTCAAGACCGCCCAAGGCTGCGCAGATTTATCCTGATTGGTAATTACCAGACATATGCTCTCCGGGGTATGGCCAGGTGTTTCCAAGATTGAAATATTCACTTTAGCCATGGACAACGAAAAACCGTGATGCAAATCGACATGGGGATAGATCGCATCGGCATGCGCACCAACGTAAATCTTCGCACCTGTTAGCGCAGCTAATTCCTGATGCCCCGAAACGAAATCCGCATGGAGGTGGGTTTCGAAGATGTGCTTAATAGTAAGGCCTTGATCGGACGCAGCTTTGAGGTATATGTCCACATCGCGCTGTGGGTCGACGACCGCAGCTTCGCCTTCAGACCCTATTAGGTACGAAGCATGGGCTAGACAACCGAGGTAAAACTGTTCGAAATACATTGTGAGTGTCGCAAACTGACAGCTTGATGATACACCGGGTGGGGCCATCCCCCTTGGGTCTCATAGGATTGCACGGTGGAAAAATCGGCCGCGCCCCAGTGTGAGTTTTGGAGTAGAATCTCTTCTCAGCCATTCGTCTCTTGGCCGAGATGCGTGATACTCCGTTGTACTTGCCTTAGGAGGCAGTTGATGTACCGGCCCTCAGTGACCAGCCCTTCCCCAAATTTTTTTGATGTTGAGTCTTTAATTCGTGGTTTAACTCAGGATTATTGCACGGCTTTCAATACCGGCAATTTCGATCAAGTGGCCGCGCTCTACTCCAACAATGCTGTTTACATGGCGCCCCACCGGGAAATCGCGCAAGGTCCAAAAGCCATTGAAGCGCGCTTGCGCGATCTGGGAGAATCCGGATACGGCGATTTGCGTTTCGAGACCCAGCGCGTAGATTCTACGGGCGATATGGCGGTGGAGACCGGACGCTATACTCTGACGGTGAGCATGGAAAACGGATCGAGCGTGATTGATCGTGGAAAATATGTGCATGTCTGGCGGCGGCTCGGCGCATGGCTCCTGCAAGCCAACGCGTGGAACAGCGACCTCCCGGCCATTCGTTAGCGGGAATGTAACAAGGCAATTGTTTTAGATGGGGGCGGCGAAAATAATGCTTGCATGCCTGAGCAAACATCGCATCCCCTTTCGAAGAGCGACGAGTCGTCGGCTTCAAGTCCAGACAAGGGCAACCAGGATCCCTCTCGATTTTGCCCGAACTGTTCAGCCCTTCTGGGTGAATGGCGCTGCAAATTGAGCTGTTCTCAGTGTGGCTTCTATTTAAGCTGCTCTGATTTTTACTGAGACAATTCAACAAGCCGTGTATTTTTTATTGAGTCGGAAGACTAATTTCGCAATCCAATTCCCAAGTAAATAGGAGATTTCTTATGCAGCGCAAGGCTAGTGCAGTTTGGAAAGGCGGACTCAAAGACGGCAAGGGAGTCATTTCCTCTGCCAGCGGTATTTTAAACAATACGCCATACTCCTTCAGTACACGGTTCGAGAATGTTCCCGGAACAAATCCTGAAGAGTTAATCGCGGCCGCCCATGCGGCGTGTTTCTCAATGGCCCTCTCGGCCCAATTGAGCGGCGCAAACCTGCCGCCCTCAAGCATTGAAACCGCGGCAACGCTGACGATGGAGAAGCAGGATGCAGGCTGGACAATCACGGCCATTCATCTCGATGTCGTCGGCCGGGTACCAGGGGCAGACGCTGCAACGTTCCAGAAATATGCAGAAGCAGCAGAAAAGGGTTGTCCGGTTTCAAAAGTGCTGAAAGCGGAGATCAGCATGAGCGCCAAGCTGGAAGGTTGAGGCAAACTTTGGGCACTTGCGTTCAGAGGCGGCTCGCGCTACGATTAAAGTGTTCCCAGCGGCCATGCCCCTAGCTGGCCCTCTGTGCCCGTCGGCTTCAGACAGTCAAACGGAAAAAGTCATTCCAGAATGTTCCAGCCGTGTCGGGTTTTACGAACATAAAAGGTTTTCGGTTTGGCTACGCATGCGAACCGGAATCATAGTAAGGAATCCCAATCCCCTCGGGCGGATTGGCAGTATATCGCTACATACGAGAAAAATATGAATGCAGGACCCGGACGTCCCTCTGGTGGTGGTGGAGGGAGAAACAGGAGACGCCGAGGCAGGCGTGCCTCTAACCGCGGTGGCCAATCCTCAGGTCGCGAGCGTCAACCGCTGGCAGGTGGAATTTACAGCGCTCCGATGGACCACAGCTATCGCGCCACGCTCAACGGCGGCAACAGCAATGGCGCCAAGAACGGACGCCAGCGGCCTGGCTTCGCGGCGGCCTATCCTCAGCCTGATCCAGAGCCTTTACCGCAACTGGACGAGGCCGCCAATTCTCGAATCTTCGCTTTTGTGGATGACCTTTTTTTTCAGGCGAAAATTCAAGAGACGGCACGGAAACTCAACGTGAAGGTTGAGTTTGTGAAGGAGGAGAAAGACCTAAATGAGCGTTTGAAGCAAAATGGCGAAGAGAAACCTTCGCTTATCATTTTTGATTTGAACAACGCCAATGCGAAGCCGCTAACGCTAATTCCCAAGCTCAAGACAAAACTGAAGCGTGGGACATCTATCATTGGTTTCCTATCGCATGTGCAGGGCGACCTCAAGCAAAAAGCCCACGAGGTTGGTTGCGACATGGTGCTGCCGCGTTCTGCCTTTTCGCAGAATCTGCCTCAATTGCTTCGTCGCCATGGCGCCCCAGAAGAAGTGGAGCAGCAAGAAGGACAAGCGGCAATCTAGAAACTTTTATTATCTCAATCGGGTTGTCGCCGATTAGCCCGGAGGCCAACTTAGCGGCCGTCCGCCCAGCAAATGAACGTGCAGGTGGAAAACGGACTGACCCGCGCCAGGTCCGACGTTTGACACCGTGCGATATCCATTCTCAATATTGCGTTCGCGGGCAATGCGCGCAGCCGCAATGTGACATCGGCCGATTACTTCCGCATCTTGCTCGGCCGCCTCTTTTACCCCGCGAATATGCTTCTTGGGAATGATGAGAACATGCGTTGGCGCTTTCGGGTCGATATCATCGAAGGCATAGACATGCTCATCTTCATAGACTTTCTTCGACGGAATCTCGCCCGCGATAATCTTGCAAAATAGACAATCGCTCATAAGTTGTCAGTCTGAAAGGATACCCGCCGATTGTCAATCAGCGCTTACTCAATCAAGGCGAACCAGAAAGACGCCGCCTTCGGGAGACTCGGTCTTGTGCGCAATCTCTTCGGCGCGTTTCTTCTCGTCATCAGGCACGCGCACCCGCACCCACCATTCGCCTACGGGACTGCTGAAACATAAAATTTTTGCCGTTTGATAGCGCTTGGACAGATGATTGGCCAGCTTGTTAGCCGCATTTTGTTCTTCAAACCCACCGATTTGCACCGCCCACTTGCCGCCAGAATCGATTGGGGCAGGAGTTTTTAGCACGTCCATTTTTACAGGCGCGACACCCGCGCGCCATACGCCTGTCTTTTTGGCAGCAGCCAGTGAAAGGTCGAGTATGCGGCCTTCTACAAATGGCCCTCGGTCAGTGATCTCGACAATGGCGGAATCCCCCGTTTTGGTATTGGTGACGCGCACGATCGAACCCAACGGCAGTGTGCGGTGCGCAGCTGTCATTCCATTCATGTTGTAGATTTTTCCATTTGCTCCTCGGCGATTGTGGTACGGAGGACCGTACCAACTCGCGAGACCCGTTTCCACGAGAAGGGATTTCGTGTTCGAGGGAACGTCAAGGCTTCCTGTTTCGGCCTCGTCATTCTCTTCTTCGTCGCCTTGTGATTTTCTCGGCGATGCACTTCGGGGTGCAGTGGTAGGGGCAGATTGCGTGGGACGGGTTACATCCGGCTCTGGAGCGTCGTCGTCAGCGCTTTGGGAAATCGAAGGGGCCGGGGGAACCTTGGCTTGCGCGGGTCCGTGATGCCCGCATGCGCTCGAGAACAGTACTGCCAAAACTAATGCGGATAAAATGACCGCTACTTGCGCGCTGGCGTGTGCTTTTCCATGTACTCCGCGAGCTGGTTCATTTTCTCCGCGGCTGTTCGCAGCGCTTTGCTGGAATGCTCTCGAACCTTGGGGACGACCTGATCGTTCAGGTGGGTAATGAGTTCGGCCGATTCCTTCTCCAGACGTGCCGTCACTTCGGCGATAGTCTGGTTCAGGCGCGCAGAGGCTTCCTCGACTTTGCGATTGAAGTCGTTCATGGTTATTCCTCGACATGGGTAACGCGAGAAGTGGCACGCGTCGCCGCGGATACAGAGCTTCTAATTATTTCGCGAATGAAAGGCTCAGGTCAATCACTTTGCGGGTCGTGGGCACTCATGTGACAACGCCATGAGCTTGTTAGAATTTGACTTCATGAGCCCACCCGCGAGGAAGAGACTCGCTCCAACGACCATTCCTCATTTTCGGAAGCGGTTGCTGAGTTGGTTCGATCAGAACAAGCGCGATCTCCCGTGGCGCGAGAATCGTGACCCTTATCGGGTATGGCTTTCGGAAATCATGCTGCAACAGACGCGCGTAGCGGCCGTCATCGATTACTATCAGCGCTTTCTTAAGAAGTTTCCGAATATCCAAAAACTCGCTGCGGCCCGCGAAGCATCGGTACTCGCCGCTTGGAGTGGTTTAGGCTACTATCGTCGCGCGCGTATGCTGCACGCTGCGGCAAAGCAAATTGTTAAAGAGTACGATGGCCAGTTCCCTTCCACTGTGGAAGAATTGCGCCGACTTTCCGGAGTTGGACGCTATACATCCGCTGCGATCGCCAGCATCTCCTTCGATCAGCCTGTCGCCGTCGTGGATGGCAATGTGGCGCGAGTTATTCAGCGCCTTTATGGCAAACGCTTCGCCGATGAAACCATATGGCAAAAAGCTACAAATCTGCTCTCCGCGAAGCGTCCTGGTGACTTCAACCAAGCTATGATGGAGTTGGGTGCCACGGTCTGCACGCCGCGCCAGCCGTCTTGCCTGCTGTGTCCAGTCCGACTATTCTGTGTCTCTCGCGGAGAAATAAAGTATGGAGAGAAGAAGGCGACTCAGCGCAAAAGAGAAATTTTCTATGCATTGCATCGGCGGAATGGCAAAATTTTCCTGATGCAACGCGCACACACGGCTTCTCTCATGCCCGGCATGTGGGAGTTGCCTGAGATCACAAATCCTAATGGGGCAGAAGTCTGCCTCACACTCAAGCACTCCATCACCGTGACCGACTACACTGTGCGAGTTCTCAAAAACGTGACTCTCCAAGACTCTCGTGGGCAATGGGTCGTCCAATCGAGAGTCGATCGAATCCCTCTCACCGGATTAACAAGAAAGATCTTAAAGGCGAGTGGATTGCTGCGATAAACGTGATCTTCGTCCATTAGAATCGATATAAGGCCAAATCGTGCGGCTAGGAAATTTCTTCGGAGGACGAACTATGGCGGCCCTAACCGTCGGAGCATCGGCACCAGATTTCACACTGAATGCGCTTGACGGTTCCTCTTTTTCGCTACAGGATGCCTTGGCAAAAGGTCCGGTGATCGCGGCGTTCTTCAAAGTGTCGTGCCCGGTATGCCAGTTCGCCTTCCCTTACTTGGAGCGTATTTATAAGACGCAGGATGCAAGCCGCGCAACAATCGTGGGCATTTCCCAGAACGACGCAAAAGATACTGAAAAGTTCATGACCCAATTTGGCGTCACGTTTCCAGTGCTATTGGAAGACCCCAAGTCGTACGCGGCATCGAACGCGTACGGTCTGACCAATGTCCCTACAATTTTCTGGATCGCCGACGATGGCACAATTGAAGTTTCCAGCGTCGGATGGGTCAAGAAAGAAATAGAAGAGATTCACCGCAGGGTCCGCGACGTTTATTCTCAACCGCCGTCCCCGTTGTTCCTCCCGGACGAGAAAATCGCGGAATTTCGCGCCGGTTGAGGTTCGAAGAACTAGCCTGCGGTCGCAGGCAAGAAAATGTTAAAGAAACGCTCGGCACCTTATCTGTCACCTCGTTTCGCAGTTCAACGCCTCCGCACTCTCATACAATAGGCAGTTCTATTATTTTCAGAGGAGTCATAACCCATGCGTCGCTGGTTGACCCTTTTTCTTTCCCTAACTATCGCCCTCACAATTTTGGGCCAGTCGCAATCGAAAAAACACCCATCACCCGTAAAGCTGTCAGGACCGGTGTTCGCTGCGATGCAAAAAGTTAATCCCGAAAATATCCGCGCACACGTACGTTTTCTTTCGCATGATCTGCTCGAAGGCCGCGGCACCGGCCAGCGCGGTGGCGATATCGCGGCAGAATACATTGCCACTCAGTTTTCACTTTATGGGCTAAAACCTGCCGGTGACAATGGATCTTACTTGCAGAAAGTGCCTATGGTCGGCATCACTCCAGGCGACGCAACTACGTTTTCCTTGGTCACGAATTCTCACACCACAGATCTCAAGCCTCTGGACCAGTACGTCGCGTACGATGAGACTCAAAAACCGCAATCGGACGTAGATGCTCCGATTGTTTTCGTTGGCTATGGCATCGAAGCTCCGGAGTATACCTGGGACGATTACAAAGGAGTGGACGTTAGAGGCAAAGTTCTCTTGATGCTGGTAAACGAGCCGCCTTCCGATGACGTGAAATTCTTCAAGGGCAAAGCTCTCACTTATTACGGACGCTGGACCTACAAATATGAAGAAGCTGCACGCAAGGGCGCAGTGGGCGTAATCCTGATTCACAAAACGGAAATGGCCAGTTATCCGTGGGAAGTCGTCCGCAACTCGAATTCCGGCGAGAAATCTTTCCTGCAACTCGACGGCTCGCCCAAGTTGCAAGTCGCCTCGTGGATTCAACTCGATGTCGCACGCCAACTCGTCCAGGACTCTGGATTAAACATCGACAAGCTGATACAGGATGCACGCTCGCGCGACTTTCGTCCCATCGCGCTTCCAGTGAGGCTCAAAGCTCACATGATCAGTAAGGTGCGACCCTTCACTTCCAACAATGTCGTTGCCATGGTCCCCGGTCGCGATGCGAAACTAAGAGACGAGGCCATTCTCTATACAGCGCATTACGATCACCTCGGCATTCGTCCGGATATGCCCGGTGACAACATCTACAACGGCGCCGATGACAACGCCACCGGATGTGGCATTCTGCTGGAACTGGCGCGCGTATTCAGCGAGTCAGCGCAGAAAACCAAGCGTTCGATCCTATTTGCCGCTGTGACCGCCGAAGAGCAAGGCTTGCTCGGGTCGGAATATCTCGGCAAACATCCTCCGATTCCTGCAAACAAAATTTCACTCGATCTCAACTTCGATGACTTGCCTCCGCTTGGCGCGCCCGAAGAAGTCGAGGTCTCTGGCGCTGAGCGGACAGATTTTTACCCCACGGTCGAAGCCATGGCCAAAGATTTCCGTCTGGCGATTCGTCCCGACTCGCGCCCCGAAGCCGGGCACTACTACCGTTCCGACCATTTCAGCCTCGCGCGCGTAGGCATTCCTTCATTTTCTGTGAGCGAAGGCATGAAGTTCAAAGGTCACGACCTCGCCTGGGGCATAAAGCAGGCCGAAGACTATACCGAGCATCGCTACCATCAGCCCAGCGACGAATATCGTCCCGACATGGACTTCACCGCCGACGCCGCCATGGCCCGATTTGGGTTCGCTCTGGGTTGGGCCGCCGCCGAGCAAAGCAAGCTGATTCAATGGGAAAAAGGCGACGAGTTTGAGAAGGCGAGGATGGGGGGCGGGGAATGAGGCGAAGCAGATCAGTCTAGCTCGCCATCAGCTTCAAGTTCTTACTAACAAACAACTTCGCCTCCGTGACTTTCTGCACACCTTCCGGAGTCAACTCCGGCGCAATCTCTTCCAGCACCAACCCCTGCGGCGTCACCTGAATCACCGCCATCTCGGTGACGATCATGTTCACGACTTTCACTCCGGTCAGCGGCAGAGTGCATTTCTTCAAGATTTTCGGTTGATTATCTTTCGTTGTGTGCTCCATGGCGACGACCACACGCCGCGCACTTGCCACCAAATCCATCGCGCCGCCCATGCCCTTCACCATTTTCCCGGGGATCATCCAGTTGGCGATGTCGCCCTGTTCGTCCACTTCCATCGCGCCGAGAACGCTTAGGTCAATGTGACCCCCGCGAATCATGGCAAACGAATCGGCGCTGGAAAAATATGCCGTGCCTTTCATCTCGCTGACTGTTTCTTTCCCGGCATTGATTAAGTCGCAATCCACTTCGTGCTCCTGTGGATAAGGCCCAATTCCCAACATGCCATTTTCCGATTGAAGAATCACATCCATGCCCGCGGGGACGTGATTGGCCACGAGCGTGGGCATACCAATGCCAAGATTCACATAGAACCCGTCGCGCAGTTCTTGCGCAATACGGCGAACAATGCGTTCCCGCTTTTCGTGATCTTTTTCTTTTGCCGTGACGCTCATAAAAGACCGCTATGCTTTCTCACCGTTCTCCGTTCAATCTTTCTTTCATATGTCTCGCCCACCAAAATCCGTTTCACATAAATTCCCGGCGTGTGAACTAAATCAGGATCCAACTCTCCCGGCTCGACCAGATGTTCCACTTCAGCAATCGTAATCTTCGCCGCCGCCGCCATCATGGGATTAAAATTCCTCGCCGTCTTGCGATACACGAGATTGCCCAGCCGGTCGCCCTTCCATGCCTTGACGAAGGCAAAGTCGGCCTTAAGAGCGCGTTCCATCAGGTAGGGACGTCCGTCAAATTCGCGGACTTCTTTGCCTTCGGCGACCACGGTTCCAACGCCGGCTGGAGTAAAAAATGCCGGGATGCCCGCCCCGCCCGCGCGTATGCGCTCAGAAAACGTTCCCTGCGGAACTAACGTTAGTTGGATAGTACCCTGCAGTACCATTTGTTCGAGCAACTTGTTCTCGCCAACATAGCTGCCAACGTGCGAACGAATTTGACCATTGGCCAATAGCAACCCCATGGCAAATCCATCCACGCCGACGTTATTACTGATAGTGTTGAGGTTCTTTGTCCCTTTTTTCGCCAGTGCGCGAATGAGGTTTTCGGGGACACCGCACAGGCCGAATCCTCCGACCATGAGGGTCACGCCGTCCGGAACGTCCGCGATCGCCTGCTCCGAGCTGGAATAGACCTTATTCATTGCTTATCAAATCTTAAATGAAAGACGCACGCGCGGATATTCACAACAGCTGTTTCACAAACTTCCCCACCGACGCCGCTTCCCGCCCTCGATTGCGCTCAATCACATCTACAATCGCGCTGCCCACTACTACAGCATCGGCATATTTTCCGACTTCCACAAATTGTTCATGGGTGGAAATTCCAAATCCCACCGCGACCGGCAACTTGGTAAATTTGCGCAGCCTGCGAACCAACTTTTGCGAATCCTGAGAGAGTTGCTGGCGTGCGCCGGTTACACCAGTTCTCGACACCGCATATACAAATCCGCCCGAAGCCTGGGCAATGGCTTTCAATCGGGTATCCGTGCTCGTCGGCGCGGCCAGAAATATTGGAGCCAGTTCGTTTTGTTTCATCTCACGACGATACTCATCTGCTTCCTCTACAGGCAGATCGGTGATAAGGACGCCGTCCACTCCCGCGGCACGTGCCACTTTACAAAATTTGGGCAAGCCCATCTTCAAAACCGGATTCAAATACGAAAAAATAACGAGTCCCGTGGATTGATGTTTCTCACGAATCTCGGCCGCCAGTTTCAAAACATCGGCGAGAGATGTTCCATTGCGCAAAGCCCGCTCGCTGGCTCGTTGAATCACCGGCCCGTCTGCCACCGGATCGCTGAAAGGGACTCCTAACTCAATGACAGTCGCGCCCGCCTCGATCGCAGCGAAAATGACCTCGCGAGTGGTCGCAAGATCGGGATCTCCGCAGGTGACATAGGCGACAAGCGATGGCTTTTGTTCGAATGAAAGGGGCATGAAGAAATGTCAGTCGAGTTTCAGGTTTTCCCGAAGGATTCCAATATCTTTGTCGCCGCGTCCCGAAATATTCACGATCACAACATCCGACTTCTTCATCTTCGGCGCGCGTTTAATTACTTCCGCCACTGCATGCGCCGACTCCAGCGCTGAAATAACGCCTTCCGTTCGGGCTAGCGTCGTGCAGGCTCCCAGAGCTTCCGCATCCGAAGCAGAAACATATTCGGCACGCCCTGCATCTTTCAATGCTGCGTGTTCTGGCCCAATCGAGGGGTAATCCAGACCCGCCGAGACGGAATGAGTCAGAGCGATTTGTCCGGCTTCATCCTGCAAAACGTACGAATACGTCCCTTGCAACACTCCCGGCGATCCCCCGCGGAAGCGGGCCGCATGATCGCCCAATTTCCCGCTGCGACCGCCAGCTTCTACACCAATTAGGTTTACTTTTTTGTCGCGGATGAAAGCGTAAAAAATTCCAATCGCATTCGAGCCTCCGCCCACACAGGCGATAATAGCCGTCGGCAACTTCCCTTCTGCCTTCAAAATTTGCTTGCGTGCTTCCTCTCCGATGATCTTATGAAAATCCCTTACCATCGTCGGATACGGATGCGCGCCCAAGACGCTACCCAGTAAGTAGTGCGTGCTGCGAACATTGGTCACCCAGTCGCGCATGGCCTCATTGATAGCGTCTTTCAACGTGCACGACCCGGAACTCACGCCACGCACTTCCGCCCCCAGCAACCGCATGCGGAAAACGTTCAATTCCTGACGTCGCATGTCTTCCGTGCCCATATAAACGACGCATTCAAAACCAAGCAGCGCGCATACCGTCGCGGTCGCTACTCCGTGCTGGCCCGCGCCAGTTTCGGCGATGATTCGGCGTTTCCCCATGCGTTCTGCCAGCAGCGCCTGCCCCAAGCAGTTATTAATTTTGTGCGCGCCGGTGTGCAGCAAATCTTCGCGCTTGAGATAAATTCTCGCTCCGCCTAATTTTCTAGTCAGCCGTTGGGCAAAGAACAAAGGCGTCGGTCGTCCCGCATAAGTATTAAGAAGCAGATTCAGCCGGGCACGGAATTTGGCGTCTTTCCTTGCTTTTTCGTAGGCCCGCTCTAATTCTTCAAGTGCAGCCATCAGCGTTTCGGGCACGTACCGTCCGCCATAGGCACCAAAACGGCCAGGAGTGCCGACGGTGCTCTTTCGCCTCGATATGGATGCAGTTGCCATTACGTCTTCGCTTCTTTTACAGCTTGAATAAAGGCATGAACCTTCTGAGGATCTTTCTTACCGGGGCTCGCTTCGACTCCGGAAACTACATCAACGCCCCATGGTTTCAGTATACGGATGGCTTCACTCACGTTTTCCGAGTTTAGTCCTCCGGCCACTACGACTTTGTGACTGTTGCGAATGGTCTCGACTGTAGCCGAATTTTGCTGCCAATCGAACGCCTTACCCGTGCCGCCTGGTTTCTGTGAATTGCCTGAATCGAGAATTATTGCATCCGCCCAGCTTGAACATTCGCCATCGGTCTGTGTTTCGTTTAGTTGTACAACCACATACTTCTTGAAATCTACTCTCTGCCAATCTGCGTTCGCCAGATCCGGGAAATGTAACTGCGCAGCCGTCAATCCTGTTTCTCCCGCAATCTGCTGAACCCGCTCAAACGGCTCCCGCACAAACACTCCAACTTTTTCGACCTGCGCGGGCAGCTTTTCCACAATCTTTCGGACCGTTTGCGGATCAACATTTCGCGGACTCTTCTCCCAGAACACGAACCCCAACGCGTCCGCGCCTGCTTCGACCGACATCAATGCATCTTCGAGACTGGTCGTGCCACAGATTTTGATCCACGTCATGGTAGCTAATGATTAAGTATCCGAAGCGCCCAGAAGTTCACGCAAAGCGTCCCCCGGCGATTCCGCTCTCATCAAGAATTCGCCAATCAGAAATGCTTCATAGCCCGCTTCGCGCAACCGTTTGATGTCACTCGAAGAATTGATCCCGCTTTCGGCAACTCGAAGAATATTAGCCGGCATTTTTTCCGCCAACCGGAATGCCGTTTGCAAATTCACCTGAAATGTACGCAGATCGCGGCTATTGACGCCAATCAAATCAAAACCAGCGTCGATAGCACGACTTAATTCTTCTTCGTCGTGCACCTCGCACAACACATCGAGATCGTATTGCCTCGCGCGATCTCCCAGAGTGACAAGCTCTTCTTGCGAGAGCGCCGCGACAATGAGCAAAATCGCATCGGCGCAATTAGCTCGCGCCTCCAAAATCTGAAATTTGTCCACGATGAAGTCTTTACGCAAGCACGGCAATTTTGTCGCTGAAGAAGCGAGGCGTAAATTCTCGAGCGACCCTTGAAAATATTCTTCATCGGTCAAAACCGACAGCCCAGCTGCGCCCGCGCTTTCGAGTTCTTGCGCCAGCGTGACCGGATCAAAGGCCGCCCGGATGATACCTCGCGATGGCGAAGCTTTCTTGAGCTCGGCGATCACGGCGGGGCGAGTGCATCCCACCATCGCCAAGCTCCGCCGAAACCCGCGGGGGATGTGCGATTGCGCCCACCTCTCAACCTCCTGCACAGTTTGCGTTCTCGTCCCGGCGAGGCGTCTGCGCGTAGAGGCAACGATGTGGTCGAGGCTGGCGGCCATACTTGGGAGGCTTAATTATACGGTGAGCTGGAGGTCGTTAAGGCCGAAATCACCCGATTCTTGGGGACATTTCGCGCGAGACAAAAACTTAAGCAAGTATCTCTACAATTCAAATTTCGTGCCATCGAATGGACTCGAACTTGAGTCGGCTCTATGCCATGGAACGAAGAAAACTCTGCACTAGAACAGCCCGAACTTTTTCTTCTTCTTGAGCTGCTTCGCGTTGGGGTCTTTTTCCGCGGTTTCGATGGGCTGGGTTTCATTGGGGCTGGCGCCCGTATCCACGTATCCGGCTCTGATGTCGATAAACGAATCTTCGCGCAGCTTTTCGAGATAAGCCCGCAAGGCCGGTTGCAGCTTCTCCATGTAAAGCGCGTCCTGCACGCGCGCTTCGACTTCCGGCAGCGCCGGAATTCCCGCCTGCTGGTGCGCCGTCACTTTCAGAATGATGTAGCCCTGCTTGGTCTGAATCACATTCGAAACATCGCCAGGCTTCATGGCAAATGTGATGTCTTCGAGTTCCTTGGCCAGCGTGCCCCGCTTGAAGAAGCCGAGTTCCCCGCCCTGTTGTGCGCTGGGGCCATCGGATTCCTTCTTCGCGACATCGTCGAACGAAGCGCCTTTTTTGATCTGGTCGAGTAAATCATCGGCTTTTGCTTTGGCTGCAGCAACCAGCTGAGCATTTGCCGCGGCATCCTTGCTTTTTGCGTCGGTCGCGATCAGAATTTCGCTTAGCTTCACCTGCTCCGGCTGCGCCATGTCCGCTTTGTGCTGATCGTAAAACTGCTGCTCATCGTCTTTGCTGACGATAAGTTTCGAGCCGACTTCCCTGCCAATCACCTGCTGCGTAATAATCTGCGTGCGGATATTGTTTTTGAAGTCCTCGAACGAAACGCCCTGCCCCTGCGCAGCTTTTTCCAGATCTTCCATGGAGTCGAGCTTCATGTCCTTGCGCATCTGGTCAAGCTTCTTGATCAACTCCGTGTCGGCGGTAATGCCCAGGTCCTTGCCTTTTCCCAGCAGAAGTTGCTGATCGATCAGGTCGCGCAGCACGTCCTTGTCGCGATCGCCGATGATTTTTTCGGCATTTGCGGGATCCTGCTGCTGGACTTCTGTCCGCAGCTGCTCACGGCTGCGCTCGAATTCACTCTTCGTGATGATCGTGTCGTTCACGCGGGCCACGATCTCTTCCACCACCGTGTCGGCGCGCAGCACCACCGCCAGCAGGGATAGCGCTAGAAAAATACGAAGAAACTGCTTGTGCATGAAGATCCAGACTCCGATTTCATTGTAACTCCGGCATAAAGCCTGATGCTAGGGGTGCGCCCCGCTCGCCGGATCGCGCAGCAGCTAAAGCTGGTGCGGGAGATCACATACGTCCTAAAACCAAAGGGGTATAATTCGCGAGTCCAAGACCACCTTCGACGAAGCCAAGCCAAGAACGGGAAGCTCCGAAGCCAAGAAGAGAGCAAGGGAGATAAGTAGGCTTATGGCGCGGCTGATGGACGAAAAAGACGAGAAAAAATTCCTAACTGCCTTAGTCGAGAAATTGGGAATTACAGCCGAACATCCGAACTACAAAGCGATTATTTCCGTTTGGAGGGAGCAACACGATTCACGTAGTTAGCTAGCTTTTTTACCCTTTTGTTCTTTTCGCTCTCCGACAAACCCATCTTGCCAAACGAATCTTCTACAAGCTCAGCCACGCGGTCTGCCGCCAGCCTCTTGGGAGATCTCCGTTCTGAATATGCCAGTGAACGCGACGCCATATATTTGCCCCGGAATCTAAGTTTACCCCAATTCCGCCAGCCCTCCAATGACTTTGATGTTGCAGAGTGCCTAATGGTAACCAATTGAAAACACGGGACGCTAGACTGCAATGGCGGTCCGCGAAGTCACCCATTCCACTTACCCTGGCGCCCCGCTCGCCGGATCGCGCAGCAGCGTCAGCGCCGTCACATCATTGTGCGTGGGCGGCGTGCACATGAACTGCTGCATCTCTTTGAGCATCGAAAGCGCCATTTCGCGCGCGTTGGTAGGTTTCATGTTTTCGAAGGAGGCCTTCGCGCGTTCCAGTCCAAACTCTTCGCCTTTGGCGTTTTCTCCCTTGCACCGGCCTTCAATCACGCCCCGCGAAACCAGCATGAGCGCGGCTTCCGGCTCCAGGGCCACAACCGCGGCATCGCAGGCCACATGGGTGAACAAGCCCAGCGGCAAGCCCGTGGCGGGCAGTTCAGTCACTCCCCGGCTGTCGCGCACCAAGCCCGGCGTGTGCCCGGCATTGAAGTAGCAGAGAATGCCCAGGTCTTCGTTGTAACAAGCGGCAAACGCGGGGCAAGGACGCACGCCATTTGCCGCCTTAATCAGCGTCTGGTTCAACCGGAGACACAATTCGCCCATTGCTTCCGCTTCATTGGCCTCGTCCGGCGAAAGCAGTTCCGTTCCCAGCGCGCGAAATTCCGCCTGCACCGCGGCCACAATGTCGTGATTGTCTTCCACTCGCCCGGCTACATCGAGCAATCCAAACAGCACTCGCTTGGGATGGACCCGCAAAAAATCGTACAAGTCTCCGCCCATGCGCTGGCCAAAATACGCGGCAGCAATCTCCGCGCCTTGCAAATGCGGCACATCGGCCTGCATGGTCTCCCGCGGAGGCGGGGCTTTTCGCGCGAATACCGAGGAGAGAAATCCGAGGGCCATGCTGTGAAGAAAATATCATGCATGACGGGGATGGCCAAACCGAGCTGTCCAAACAACAGCCGCGTAGTCCGACGGCCCAAATTGATTTTCGTCTGCGCCATCACTAAAGAGGCTGCCCCACCATTCGCGGTTTTCGAAGGGTGGGTATCACGAGTTTGGATGACGGCCTAACTCGGGGCCTGTAAGGTAAACTACTTTCGCCCGCGCCTGGTCTCGGAGGCCCTCTATGCCACACAACTCGTCGTCCATATCTGCCCGTACATCGTCGCTCCTACTTTTGTGCACTGCAATTTTTCTCGCCTTGCAACTTTTCCCGGCTGCACTCCTCGCCCAAACGCTAATCCCACTCTACCAATTCGGGAACGGCATAGGACCCAATGGCGGCTTGATCTCCGATGCCGCCGGTAATTTATATGGAACCACTTCTGGGGGCGGCACCGATTATGGCTACGTTTTTGAGCTGACCAACTCCGCCGGAGTCTGGTCGCAAAACGTGCTGTACAACTTCCAGGGAACAACACAAGGAGATGGAAGGTATCCGCGCGCGGGCCTTATCTTTAACCCGGAAGGCGACCTCTTCGGCACCACATCATCCGGCGGCCACGGCGGGTATTGTGATTTCCGCGGTTGCGGGACGGTCTTTGCGATGGCGCCACAGCCCGGCGGGACATGGAAAGAGCGCGTGCTCCATCGCTTTCAATCTGCCGGCACGCCCATGAACAGCCTGATCATGGATGCCGCCGGCAATTTATATGGCACGGGACTCGCTTGGAACGGCGTCCCCGGCATTGTGTTCGAATTGTCGCCGGGCGCAAAAGGGATTTGGAAGTTGACCACGCTTTACACTTTTGAAGAGACGAAGGGCAATCAGGGTACCGATCCCGTGGCCCCACTTATTTTCGACGGCGCCGGCAACCTTTACGGCACGGCGGAAAACGGCGGCCAATACAAAGCCGGGACCGCATACCGGCTCACCCCCGGTTCCGGTGGTTGGACCTTTACCGCTCTTTACGCTTTCGGCAACAGCGCCATCCACGACGGCGCACAACCCACAGCTGGCTTCGTCATGGACGCATCCGGCAACCTCTACGGCACCACGACTCAAGGCGGAACGAACGGCTACGGTACCGTCTTCGAACTCTCACCCACGCCCAAAGGCCGCTGGAAAGAAACCATCCTTCACGAGTTCTCAGCGCCAGACGGCGAGAATCCGGCAACCAGTCTAATTTTCGACTCCGCCGGAAATCTCTACGGGATCGCGCCCTTGGGCGGTGAATTCAATTGCGGCACAATCTTCCAACTCTCGCCCAGCGCGGGATCATCTCCCGCATCTTGGAACTTCAACGCGGTGTACTCATTTACTAACAGCGGCGATGGATGCACTCCCAACGGCCCGCTTTTGGATTTTCAAGGAAATCTCTACGGCGTCTCCAACACCGTTGCCTTTGAACTGACACCGTAGAGCGCCGCCAATCGTGTAGGGCGGACACTCCTGTCCGCCTTTTGATCTTAAGTAGGCGCAAACGTTGCCGCGCGTGCACTCCCATACCTAACCACCTTGTCATTCCGAGCGAGCGCCAGCGAGGGAAAGGAATCTGCTTTTCCTGATGTACACTACTCTGGCTCTGGAGGCCTTATGCCGAACCGCCCGTCCCATACGCTCATCCGCATTTCGCTTTTCGCGCTCGTTCTTCTCGCCCTGCAAATCTTGCCCGCGCCGCTCCACGCGCAAACGCTGGTCCCGTTCTACCAATTCGCACCGGGACTGATACCCAACGGCGGATTGATTGCCGACGCCAATGGCAATCTGTATGGAACAATCCAGGCGGAAGATGATTCCCCCGCCGACGGCCTTTACGGCGAGGTGTATGAACTGACCAACTCCGCCGGCGTCTGGTCGCAAAGCATCCTCTACGAATTCGAGCCTTACAAAATACCGCACGACGGATTGGATCCGCTGGCAGGCGTTATCTTTGGCCCGAACGGCAGTCTGCTCGGCACCACGTACGAAGGCGGCAGCTGCGGCCATGCCTTCACCGACTATTGCGGCACCGTGTTTGAGCTTGCCCCGCAGTCCGGCGGTTCCTGGAAGGAATATAACTACCGTTTTCGCACGACCGAAAATCCTCACGACAGCCTGACCATGGACGCCGCGGGCAATGTTTACGGCACCACAAGCGGATTCAAATCCACGCCGGGCACCGTGTTTGAGCTTTCTCCCGGGGCAGGCGGCGCGACGTTCTCCGCGCTTTATTCTTTCTATCCTGAAAAAGGCAACCAGGGCACCAATCCAGTGGCCCCGCTTATTCTCGACGGGGCGGGCAATCTCTATGGCACAGCGCAAACCGGCGGCCAATATAGAGACGGCACCGCCTTCCAGCTTACTCCCGGCTCCGGCGGCTGGACCTTCACCGCCCTCTACGCCTTCGGCAACAGCGCCATCCACGACGGCTCCCAACCCACCGCCGGTTTCGTCATGGACGCATCCGGCAATCTCTATGGCACCACGACGCTAGGCGGCACAAATAATTACGGCACCGTCTTCGAACTATCGCCCACGCCCAAAGGCCGCTGGAAAGAAACCATCCTTCACGAGTTCGCTGCCGAAGACGGCGAGCAGCCGGCAACCGGTTTGATTTTCGATGCCGCCGGAAATCTCTACGGGGTCGCGCCTCAAGGCGGCCAATTCAACTGCGGCACAATTTTTGAACTCTCGCCCTCCGCAGGCTCGTGGAACTTCAATACCATTTACTCATTCGCCAACAACGGAGATGGATGTCATCCGAGCGGCCCGCTTTTGGACTTTCAGGGAAATCTCTACGGCGTCTCCAACGCCGTTGCCTTTGAACTGACACCGTAGAGTGCCGCCAATCGTGTAGGGCGGACACGCCTGCCCGCCCACTCTTGATCTTCACAGGCGAGAGAGGCCTCGTTCGCGCTAACCCACCCTAACCACCTTGTCATTCCGACCGAGCGCCAGCGAGGGAAAGGAATCTGCTTTTCGCCTTTTCTCTTCCCCTCACCACTCTAACCACCTTGTCATTCCGATCGAGCGTCAGCGAGGGAAAGGAATCTGCTTTCGTCTTGTCCCTTCTTGTCACACCACCCTAACCACATTGTCATTCCGACCGAGCGCGAGC
>JBEKTR010000036.1:0-19207 GCA_049515835.1 Terriglobales bacterium | reverse complement strand
ATCCATGGCGAGTTTCTCGGCCAAACGGTAGAGATCATCATGTCCGCCGCCATCATTGAGAATCTCGAGCAGACCACTGATGCCGGCGGTGCGGGCATGCGGAAGCATTTGATATTTTTGCCGCGGCGGACGTGCGACCGAGGGGCTCGATTGCCCTGGCCTTAAGGCTATCTCAACGTCTGGCTGAGTCATGATTTTATAGATGTAATCCACAAACTCGACGAATTTGGCGGCCTTGCGATCACGCGGATGCGGCAAGCCAATTTCGAAATCGGAGCGTATGTGACCGGGATTTTTGCCGAGAACGATCACCCGATCGGCGAGTAACACCGATTCCTCGATGTTGTGCGTCACCACGAAAATTGCCTTAGTCGGAATTTTCTTACTGAGCCACAATTCGAGCAGTTCGCCGCGGAGGGTTTCCGCCGTCAGTACATCCAAAGCAGAAAAAGGCTCATCCATGAATAGGACTTCCGGTTCGACTACCAAAGCACGAGCGAAGCCGACCCGCTGCTTCATTCCACCCGATAGTTCTTTCGGATAGGCGGTCTCAAAACCATCCAAGCCGACCGTGTCCAAAATTTTAAGAGCGCGTTTTCGACGCTCGATTGGGGCCACGCCTCGCGCCTCCAGGGGAGCCTCTACGTTCTCGAGAACATTCAGCCACGGGAATAAGGCGAAACTCTGGAAAACAATAGCAACATTGGGAGGTTCGTTCCCTACCGGCTGGCCGTGCCAGAGCACTTGGCCGGATGAAGGAGTAGAGAGGCCGGTCAGCATCCGCAAAAAGGTAGATTTGCCAGATCCGGAGGGGCCGAGCAATGCGATGATTTTGCCCGCAGACACATCGAGGTCTGTAGGCGCGATGACTTCAATGCGGTTCCCATCCGGCTGGGTATAGAACTTCTCTACCGCGCGAGCTTGGATAATAGCATCGGACAATGAATTTCACCCGGTTCAACGTATATACACGATATTAGCCGCAGACGGGAACTTGCTTTGTTGCAGGAATGTTAAAAACGGATTCTAAGCGGCGAAGTCATCGCCGGATAGAATCGCAACCGGTTCGGGCAGCCGGTCTGTGATTTCCGCGAGTGCCGCCAGGCGTTGGGCCAATTCCGGCGTGAGCGACCCAGAACGCATTCGCCAGCGATAGTTCCCTTCCGGTTTGCTGGGAATATTCAAGCGCGCTTCGCTGCCTAAATTAAGAATATCCTGCATGGGAATCACTGATAAGTCTGCGACGGACCCCTGAGCAGCCCGGATTAAGGCCCAGTTGACGCCATCAGCACTGCTGCCAACCAAAGATTCGACTGCCGCGCGCTCTGTTTCGCCGAGAGACTGCCACCAGCCCAGAACGGTGTCGTTATCGTGCGTGCCCGTGTACACGACTCGACTCGGGACCAAGCGATGAGGCAAATAGACGTGTGCGCCGGTATCGCCGAAACCAAACTGCAAGACTGCCATCCCAGGAATGCCAATATGCTCGCGAAGAACAACGACATCGGGAGTAATTACGCCCAGATCTTCTGCGAAGAAAGGCAGTGAACCGAGGGCCTCGCGCAAAGCGCGGAACAGGTCGTCGCCCGGGCCATCCACCCAGCGGCCATGAATCGCGGTCGGCTCGTGCGCCGGGATTTCCCAGAATTGCGCAAAGCCACGGAAGTGATCCAACCGAACGTAGTCACACGTCTCAGTGGCCCAGCGCAAGCGCTGAATCCACCATTCGTAACCTTGTTCGTGCAATACTCCCCAATCATAGAGCGGATTGCCCCATCGTTGGCCGCTTGCGCTGTAAGCGTCAGGCGGGACACCGGAGACGACTTCCGGCGTCAAATCGTCTTTCAACCTGTAATGCTCGCGATGCGCCCAGACATCGGCGCTGTCGTAATCCACGAATATGGCAACATCGCCTACCACCCGAACGGATCGCTGAGCGCACGCCAACCGGAGAGCCTGCCATTGCTCCCAGAAGAAGAACTGAATCGCACGCGTGATCGCGATTTCCTGGGAAAGTTCGGCGTGCGCCTTCTCGAGGCCCTGCGGCTCTCGCCTCGCCAACTCAAATGGCCACTGGTTCCAACTGCGGCGGCCGTACCGCGTCCGCAAGGCATCAAAAAGAACGAAGTCGTTCAACCACCAACTATTTTCAGCGGAGAAGCCTTCAAAGCGAGCGCGAGGAGCGCCTGATACGTTTTCGAGAAAATTTCTCGCCGCCGTGACGAGGAGAGCGGGCTTAACGCGCTGCACTGTCTCATAGTCCACCATTTCCCCTGGTTGGGAGAGGGATGCCAACTCAGACTTTTCCAGCCATCCGCGGTCGGCAAGACGTTCAAGGCTAATTAGCAACGGATTCCCGGCGAATGCAGATGTTGAAGAATAGGGAGAATTACCGCTGGCCGGCGGCCCAAGAGGTAAAACCTGCCAAAGACCCTGTTTAGCGGATCCCAGAAACTCGACGAATTCATACGCCGCTGGCCCAAAATCGCCGATGCCACCGCGCGAGGGCAGCGAAGTGGGATGCAACAAGATTCCAGTAGCGCGCGGAAATGACATCGGCTTTTTTGACCGTACGGCGAAGGGCTGCGAGGAGTTCCGCGGCTATTCGCCCTGATCTCCACCTTGCGCGCGGGTCAAGCGATTCATTTCATCCTGATTGATCTTGATCTTGCCCGACTTCTGCATTTGGTCGTGCAGATTCATGACAAACATTCCGAACATTTCGGCTTGTTTGTTTTGCAGGAGCGAATCGCGAATCTGGTCCTTCTTGACGGCATAGTCCGCGTCGGTGGGTTCCTGCCGGTCGGTGATTGTTAGCACGACACCATTGTTTGCAGCTTCGATCGGTCCGCTGATATCACCGGTTTTCATAGTGAAGGCGACCGAGGCGTTCCCGGACATGGAACCGATATCCGGAACCTGGCCGTCGGGAGCGACGAAATCACTTGTCTTGATGATCGCGCCCAACTCCTTCGCGGCTTTTTGTAGATCGTGATCAGCTTTCGCGCGGTCGGATAACTCTTGTGTCTTCTGTCCGAGCAACGTCTGCGCCTGCTGATTCTTGAACTCGTCTTCCAGTTTGCTCTTCACTTCCTCGAAAGTGGGAGTCGCGGGAGGCTGAATCGATTCCACGTGGAAGATGGCCATACCCTGTGGAATGGAAGACTCCTCTGCGGGCGACTTATCGCCAGCGTTAAAGACCGCATCCATGAATTGAGGAGCCGGCCCTATCCCCGGAAGAGCATCGGTTCGACCGACAAAACCAGTGCTGACCACTTCTAACCCTCTGGCAGCAGCTGTTTTTTCTAGACCTTCATTCTTCGCTTGCGCGAGGAATGCATCTGCTTGCGAAGATAGCGCCTGTGACGCTTTTATCTGCTTGATTACCGGTTCAATCTCCGGCCGCATTTCGCTGAGCGTCTTTAGGTGCGCCTCTTGTTTATCGTCCACGTGAATGATGTGGAAGCCATAACTGCTCTGCACCAGATCGCTCGTACCACCCTTTGGCAAGCCGAAGGCGGCTTTCTCGAACTCCGGAACGGTACGACCGCGTCCGATCCAGCCAATCGAACCGCCGTTCTTGGCGCTTGCCGTATCTTCTGAATACTGCGCCGCCAATTTCGAAAAGTCTCCGCCGGCTTTAACCTGCTTCAAGACATCTTCGGCTTTCTTCCGCGCGGCTTCGACACCATTCGGATCGATTTTGCCGCTGGCGTCCGGAAGAGGCGTCTTGATCAAAATATGGCGGACATTCACCTGGTCGCCGGTCCGATATTCCTCGCGGTGCTGATCGTAATATGCTTGTAAATCCGCCGTCGTGACTTGAATCTGACTGGCTACTTTTGTGCTATCGAGCACAACATACTGGATCTTGCGTTTTTCAGGAATGGAGTTCTTGTAGCTCGCTTGATTGCGATCGTAGAAGGCCTTCAACTCACCATCGGTTGGATGAATTCCCTTTAAGATCGTGTCTTTACTGAGAACGGCATATTCAAGTTTGACCTTAACATTGCGCTTTTGAAACTCCTGTCGGACATCCGCATCAGTGACTGAGGCGCTTCCCGCAATCAGACTACGCAGCTTGTCGAGCAGGATCTGGTCTTTCACCCCGTCTTCAAACATGGGCACGGTTAGATCGTGCTGCTGTAACAATGCCTCGTATTCGCTCTGCCCGATAAAAGTTCCGTTGGGGAAGAAAACGCTTGAGTAACGTCCGTGCTGCAATTCATCCCGCACTTCGTCATCGGTGGCCCGCAATCCCAGTTCCCGAGCTTCTTTCACAATGAGTTTCTGCTGGATCAAGGTCTCGGCCGCGCGCTGCGCAAAATAGGGCAACAATGCCGCCATTTGCGCCCCGCCTTGGGGAAACTGCTGTTGTAGCATGCCGCGCGCCTGACGCTGCACGTCGACGGCAGTAACTGGGTCACCCATGACGGTAGCGACTATGCCAGCGCCGGGCGCACCAATCCCCAGACTGCTGCCCACCCCGCCTGGAATGAGCGTAATAACCATGGCGGCGCAAATGATCAACAACAACCCGCCCAAAATGATCTTTTTAAGAGGTCCCGGAGTTTGCAGAAAGCGAATCATGTTGTTCCTATGTGCCTGTAAATGTTATGTGGAGTGCTAAGGCAGACACTTAGGATTATAAACTAGGACTCTCGCTGCCATGCCCCGGAAAAAGCCGGTACACCAGAAATTTGAGTCGACGCATTCGGTTTTCGTAAAAATGTAAAAAAACCGGCTATTGAAACGCATCAATAAAACGTGCTATCAACTCAGGGCCGGGTATTCTGGCCCGAAACTTTGTGCTGATTCCAACGGCCTGATCCGCGAAAGGGACCCCTTGCGAAAACATTGCCGAGTCTTCTTGATTACCTGTCTTCTGACCGTTCTCTCTGCCTTAGCAGCGATGGCCTCCGGACAATCGAAAACCCCGCACCAAGCGGCTTCGGCAACGTTTTCCTTGCACGACGGCTGGCAACTGCAATCTTCGGGGAAAGTTGACGAAGGCGGAGCGGCAATTTCGACCCCTAAGTTCTCGGCGATCGGATGGCGAACCGTTTCGGTTCCAACGACCGTTGTAGCAGCACTGGTGAAAGGGAAGGTCTATCCCGACCCGGATTTCGGCATGAACCTGCGGTCTTTCCCTGGAATGGACTATCCCATCGGCGCAAATTTCTCAAATATACCGATGCAGCAAGACAGCCCGTTCATTATTCCTTGGTGGTATCGCACGAGCTTTGAAATCCCTGCCCCAGACAAAGGCAAAACTCTCTGGCTGCGCTTTGGCGGAATTAACTATCGCGCCAACATCTGGCTCAACGGCAAGCAGATCGCGACCTCCGATGATGTCGCGGGCGCATGGCGAACTTACGAATTCAACATCACTAACGCGGCTTTAGTCGGCAAGATCAACGTCTTAGCTGTGCAAGTTTTCTCACCGACGGAAAACGATCTTGCAATCACTTTTGTGGATTGGAATCCTGCGCCACCCGACAAGAACATGGGCTTGTGGCGCAGCGTAGAAATTGCAACCACCGGGCCAGTGGCATTGCGTTATCCGACGGTCGTCTCCAAAGTCGATTCACCTGAAATCGATAAAGCTCACCTGACCGTAACGGCATTACTGAAGAACGCCACGGATCAGCCAGTAAAGGGTACACTTACCGGCAAAATCGGAGAGATCGAGTTCTCGCAGAATGTTGAACTTGCAGCGAACGAATCGAAAGATGTGATATTCACGCCAGAGCAATTTCCGCAGTTGAATCTCGATCATCCAAGACTCTGGTGGCCGGCACAGATGGGTAAGCCCGATCTGCACAACTTGCTTTTGCAATTCATGTCTGGCGGCAAGGTTTCAGATTCAGCTGACGCTCAGTTTGGCATTCGCCAGGTAACTTCGGAACTCAATGCCAACAATGGCCGCGTCTTTTCGGTAAACGGGAAGAAAATTCTCATCCGTGGCGGCGGCTGGTCGCCGGATATGCTGCTTCGGGAAAATTCGCAGCGGCTCGAAGATCAGTTTCGCTATGTCCAGGACATGGGACTGAATACGATCCGACTTGAAGGCAAGTTAGAAACCCCAGAGTTTTTCGATCTCGCTGACCGCAAAGGCGTTCTCGTCATGGCTGGCTGGTGCTGCTGCGATCATTGGGAGCACTGGCCGAACTGGAAGCCGCAGGACTTCAAAATCGCCGAGCAATCGTTGCGCGATCAGATTTACCGACTGCGTTCACATCCGAGTCTTATTATGTGGCTCAACGGCAGCGACAATCCTCCTCCCCCTGACGTCGAGCAGATGTACCTCAAAGTCGAAAGCGATCTGCTTTGGCCGAACCCAACTATTTCTTCTGCGACGGCGAAGACCACAACGATTACCGGCGTCAGCGGCGTGAAGATGTCCGGCCCGTACGAATACGTCGCGCCGAGCTATTGGCAGGAAGACTCGCTTAACAGCATGGTGAGCCATAAAGACTGCAACCAGGGTGGTTGCGGAGGAGCACACGGCTTCAACTCAGAAACCAGCCCCGGACCGGCCGTTCCCCCGATTGAAAGCATTCAGGCCATGGTCGGCAAAGATCATTTATGGCCGATTGACGATGTGTGGAATTATCACGCGGGCGGCGGCGTGTTTAAAGACATTCACGTTTTCACAAATGCGATTGATGCCCGCTATGGCCCAGCCAGCAATGTAGAGGATTACGCGCTCAAGTCACAGGTTCTCGGCTATGAGGGCATTCGTGCCATGTTCGAGGCCTACAGCCGCAATAAATATGCATCTTCGGGAATCATCCAATGGATGCTCAACAACGCTTGGCCTTCGATGATCTGGCATTTGTACGACTACTATCTGCGTCCCGGCGGCACTTACTTCGGCGCGAAAACTGCCATGCAGCCTCTGCATCCTATTTACGGATATGACGATCATTCGATTTATGTGGTGAGTAGCCGATATGAAGACGCAAAAGGATTGAAGCTTACGTCTCGGGTGCTGAATCTCGACATGGTCGAGAAGTTCTCGCACGAAGATTCGCTCGATGCCACCGCGGACAGCACGCAAAAGATTCTCGCGTTGCCCGATATCCAAGGACTAAGTCCGACCTACTTCCTTGATCTACGCCTCACGGATGCAAGCGGCAAACTGGTCGGCTCGAACTTCTACTGGCTCTCCACCAAGTCTGAAACCATAGATTGGGCGAATTCGACCTGGTGGACTACGCCGACGGCTTCTTATGCCGACTTCACCGCACTCTCGCAATTGCCCAAAGTGAAGCTGAAGGTCTCTGAACGTACCGAGCGCAAGAACGAAGAGTCTGTCACGCATGTGACAGTCGAAAATCCGGGCAAGAACCTGGCGTTCTTTGTCCGGTTGAAGCTGGATAAAGGCAAACGCGGAGAGGAAATCCTCCCGGTGATTTGGCAGGATAACTACGTTTCGCTGCTTCCGGGCGAAAAGCGCGAGATTACCGCAACTTATCGCGCCTCGGAATTGGGCGCGGCGAAACCGGCAATCGAGGTCAACGGCTGGAACGTGGAGTAAGCCCGTCGCAAAGACTTCATCCGGCAAAAACGAAAACGTCCCAAACTGAATTACAGTGTGGGACGTTCGTCGAACAGCCCTCCCCCGAAGTCTGCTCACGAACAACACTACTGCTTGGCCATAATTCTGAGAATGGCCCTTGAGTGCCATCGCATAGCCACGAAAGGGCGATTCGCATTTTCGAAACCGGGAAGTCCAAGGGAAACTATTCCGTGGGAACGTCGAAGTTCACGAGATCGCTTTGGAACCCTCTAGTTTTCCAAGCTCCATATGCAATGCCCGCACCCATCCAGATGGATCCCACAACCATGGCCAGCTTCGACAGGTGAATCCAGATGAATAGGCAGATAATGAAGCCCAACACGGGCGGGACTAACTGTCCCAATGTTCGGTCTTCCCCGCGAATGTAATAGTGAGTGAGCGCTGCCAGATTTACGCCCATAAAAGCGATCAAGGCACCGAAGTTAAGCAACTCTGCGCCGTTATCGTAAGTAATAAGAAATGCGCCTGCGAGAGCGATCACCCCCACGAACAGCACATTGTTTGCGGGAATCCGCGTTCTAGGATGAATGACCCCGAAAAAATTTCTGGGGATGGCATCGCTCCGACCCATGCCATAAAGCAGTCGCGCCGCGCCCAATTGCGAGCCCATGCCCGATCCGATGGTTGCAATCAACAATGTGAGGCTGATCGCTTTCGTCATCAGAGGACCGCCAGCGATCGCAGCGACGTGGCTGAAAGCATTCTCAACTTCGTTGACCCCAAAAATATACTGGGAGCTCAATAATTGCGCACCATAGACTTCCGCGGCCGCGAGAAATCCCGTAATCACACAAACCAGCACAGTAGCGAGGAAAATGTTGCGCCTGGGGTTGTCCACTTCTTCCGACAACGTTGAAATTCCGTCGAAGCCAATGTAGGTGAGAACGGCAACTGAGGTCCCGTGGAAAACCCGATTAATCGTAAAGGTTTCGGGATTATAAAAAGGCCGTAGAAAGTACGCCTCCGGATACTGGGGCAACCGAAAGATATACCGGATGGTGTACCAGAAAAAAGCTACGATGACCGCGCCCATGATTGCGCATAAAATCTGGTTGATGCGCGCGGATGTTTGCACTCCTCGAAGGTTCAGAGCGGTAAATAGCACTGCAAAAATGATGGGCCAGAACAGGCCGGGATAAGGAATCTGATAGCGGGTGCCGCTCAACAGATCCGCCATCGCCTTGGCGCACCAGATGGTACAGATCAATGGATTGAGAATGTAGTCCATCGTCATGCTCCAACCGGTGACATAGCCGAGCGAGGGATGCAGTTCCCGGCCCACATAGGTATAAGCGGAGCCCGCGCTTGGATACACCCGCGCCATGCGACCGTAACTCATCGCGGTGAATACCATCGCCACCATCGCAATCAAGATCGACGTGACGACATGCCCCCCGCCGGCGTTGCTAAAAACACCATAGGCAGGCATGGGGGCTGTCGGCTGAATGACGATGATGCCGTAAAGAATCAGGTCCCATAAAGTCAGGGAGCGGCGAAGACGGGGTGCGGAGGCAGTTGTGGTTTCCATCCGCGTGCTATTGGATTATGGATGGCTACAAAGTGTCAAGATTAAAACGATTTAGTTGAGGTTATGGAATAACCTGTTCAACGGCCTATTTCGTGTAGAACTTCCCTCCGAGGGCCTGATCGCAACCGCCGCCTCGTGTATTTTCCCATTGCATCTGCAAGAGCCAGTTGTAAGTACCGAAAGTCTCGTTATAAGCGCCGTGGCCACCAAGGGTTTTGTAAGGGCCAAACTTCCACTGGCATTTGTCAGCGACCTCATTGCCTTGTGCGTCATACCAAGCGTTCAGGTCAGGATCGGTAACGGTTTCGACGGCTTCGTGCGCCATGATGGAAGCCATCGCATCGCCGCCACTATCGCCATTGGGACTTTGGCTCTGCGCTTCACAGGCCGATGGACATCGGGCGGGGTTGCCGACAAAAGCGTACTTGATGTCAGTACCAAGAAGGTTGGTGTGATCATGCCATCCACAATAAAGCTTGCAAAAGCCAGAAGATTCGGCAACATCAGAAGAAGTAAGTACAAAATAAATTCCGTTAGAATCCCGCGGGAGTCCTTCACCGATAGCGGTCGTAACGATAGTCCGCACATCAGCATCTGCAAGATTCTTGCCACGGCTGTAATTGTTCCGAATCGAAGCCACCTCGCCGAGATTGCCACTCACATTGCCTGTAGCGTCTCCATAAGTGGTCGTAATCTTGAAATAGGGCGAGCCACCCATGCCGCGCGTCGGCGCGAACAGAGTATCAATCAAGGCGACGGTCACCTGGCGATCAGAAGCAGCAGGGCCGTTTGTCCAATTGCCGTACCAGATGAAATAGACGTGCACTGGACTGCCGTGCATCACCGGCCCACCGTGATAGATGATTCCATTGCCCGAATGAACATAGCCCGCAACCGCAACAGTGCCGCCGCGATTATTTGCGAGGTCGGGCGCGACTTCCAGACCTTTTGCAGGAATTTGAACCGCCCAGCCTTTCCCGGTGGGAACGAGTTGCGTTCCGGTCTGCGCCGTGACAAGCGCTGCAGTGGCCAGAACCAATGTCAGAATCAAGAATTGACGAACCATTGACTCTCCGTTTTCTACTGCGCCGATTGGGGCAGCTGCAAGAGTTATACGTGGCGGCAAGAGAGCGAACAAATTACGGTTGCGGGAGAAGTTGGTTACCAGAGGTTACCGCGCCAAGCGGTTGATTATGGATTACTTAGATAATGATGCGAGCAAACAGCTTTACTTGACACTTTGCGAGAAATAGTCAAATCCATACCCTCGTGCTTCATGCCCTGAGAGATAGCGCGTGTTGTACTCCAGTAAATAATCCACGTGCGAATCGTCAAGTGGGAATGGTTGTGCTGGCGGGTAGTCCTTCATGCTCGCATAGGGAAGCGGGGTAATGCGATCGAAGTCGAAAGCGTAGAAATCCATGTCTTTTTCATAACCTTCGGCTGCAAAGAAATAATCGCGAGTCCAGCCGGATGGTAAGCCTGGGAGATTCGAAGGATCAAAGTCCAGCTTGACCTCGTCTCCTGAGCCGAAGACGGCGAGGCGGTCGTCGAGATAAGTTAGTAAGGGAAGCACGTCACCGTAGCGGGTGTAGTTTCCCACAGGGCGCGTGTAGGGGCCAGTAGAGCTTGCCTGCTCGTATATGTAGGCGACGTTGCCGGGAGGTTGGTTTTCGATTTTGCGCGGAAAGCCATGGAAGTCGAGATCGGCGCGACTAAGCGGTACTTCGGTAACGACGTTGGGCTGAATTTGTGAAGCTCGGCTGATCAAAATGTTGTCCCAATAGATTTGCAGATTCGTCTTAATACGGATGCGACGCGTTCTAACCGGCAACTTGCCCGTCAGGTCTGCCGTCATCGTCCGCGGGCCGCCCGCAGGGAAACCGATGTCGTCGAGTACACGAATCCATTTCCCATCTCCATTCAAAGCCTCGACATAAGGCGCTATGGGCTGAAGGCCAGCCTGCCTGGCGGCATACATGCTGGTTGCGCTGAAGTATTCAATTTCGCCGTGCATCAGCAGCCAGAGCGTTCCGCCGTGGTAGTCCTTGCCGAGATCAATCTCGAGCGAATGCGGTTCAGTGAATCCGGCAAACTGCAAAACCTTGAAGTCGCCAACGAAACGATGTGCCAAGAGATCAGGTAGAACGTCGTGGCCGTGATCATCTACAGCCGCTGCGGGAGGTTGGGCGTTTTGGCTGAATACGACTTTGAACGGCGGGTAAGGTGGGTTTGACGCGAAGTATTCGTTGGGATAAACGTCGAGTGCGTCTGGATGATCGACGGCCAATAGACGGACGCGATCGAGATAAACCGCTTCTTCTAGTGGTTCGATGAAGCGGAAACTTAGCTCGCCGTCTTTAGGTTGAAGCGAGCGATCGAGTTTGACGTATTCGACTGGACGCGCAATATTGCGCTCGTTGGGCCCGACCCAGTGACCGATTGCTCCGGCGCCGAGCATATCGGCAACGAGTGCATAATGTTTGCCGTCCCATGCGAAGAGTGTGGGGCAAGAACTACCCCGGCGGTCTATTTCAGTGATGTATTGAGCCCGATCGGCGGTAATTTCGACTTCGTCTTGTAAAACTCCCGTGGGCCACAACATGCGAACGACATCGGCTTGTTTTTCCTGGCCTAGGCCGATGACAATGTCAGTCGAATTCTGACCGAGATAGCCATTCGAGCCGTAGATTTCATATTTCTGGCGATTGCCCCCAGAGAAAACTTCGACTTTGGTCCCAATGGCGCTCTTATTGTCGTTGAGTCCTTTGAGAGATAGGCGCAACCAGTGATTTTTATTGGCGCCGACGTTTTTCAAAAGCACAGCCGAGCCATGATTCTGGGTAATGAGAAGATCGGTGGTGCCATCGCCGTCAAAGTCAGCGGTGGCGATTGAGCGCGGCTCTTTGAGAACTATTTTGTCCAAGCCAACATCCGCCGTGACGTCTTTCCATCCGTCGGGGCCAAGATTGCGAAATAAACGAATTTCGCCTTTGCCATCTTTGGTTTCGCCCACGGCGGCCAGATCAACCCAGCCGTCGTTGTCGTAGTCGAAGGCAGCAATGCCGAAAGCGCGGACCCAATTTGTTGCTGGCAGTTGAACTTCCGCGAAACTCTTTTTATGGGTGTTTCGCCAAAGAGTGAGGGCAGAATCTTCCTTCGTTTGTCCCCAATGCGTAAATGCTAAATCCATCCAGCTGTCATGATCGAAATCCAAGGCGGCGACGCCCGCACTGACGGCTAGGGCGTGCGGCCAGGGCACTTGAACGATGAATCGCCCCTCGCGTGGATTTTCTAAAATCACGGGTCCGCCCTTAGAGCTACCCGTGACGACCAAGTCTACGGCACGGTCGTTGTTGTAGTCGCTTCCGACAGCCCCGACTTCGGGGGCATTGCTCTCATCTACGGTCTCGTTGGTTTGACCGGAGAAGGTTCCATTGCCATTGTTGCGCCACAGTTGGCTGAAATTGGGCAACTGGATATCTCCGCAAGAGGGTGGCGACGATGTCCGCGGATCCAAACATGGATTCGTGGTGGTCTGCGTTACGAACAGGTCCAAATCTCCATCGTGGTCGTAGTCAACAAAAAGAGGGCCAGCGTTCGGACCCTTACTCGCAATTCCTGACTCACGGGTAACATCCTTGAACATTCCGTTTTTCTCGTTGTGCAGGAGCAAAATTCGATCACTGAAGCCAACTGCAATATCCGTTGCGCCGTCGTTGTCGTAATCTCCGGCAGTACAGGCGATGGCGTGAAGCGAAGGATCCAATCCAGCTTTTTTCGTCACATCTTCAAACCTGCCGTTGCCGAGATTGTGATACAGAGCCATACCGCCCAAAGGCCCGTTGTCCGCCAGAAAAATGTCAGGGTTCCCGTCGCCGTCGAAATCGAAGAAACAAGCACCTGGGCCGAGAAATGACGCGAGATCTTTTGCCTGGTCCGAAGTTTTGGATTTCAGGCCAGCTTCAACTGTCACATCCACAAACTTCACGGGAATCTGGGGCGGAACTCTTTGCGGCGCAGCGGGAGATTGCTCCGCAAGCGAATACTTCCCTTGCTCACCGTAAGCCAGGCTAATCGGTGTACCGAGTTTTTTCTGCGTGATGTCCTGGAAGCGCTGGAGATTTTCTTTCGCCTTGACTGAATCTCCCGATTGCTGGTAAGCGCGGGCCAGACCAAATTGCGAAGAAGCGTGGTAAGGGTTCAGATTTAATGCACGGTTGAAGCAATCCATCGCTTGTGGAAATTGCTTGAGCTGAGCGTAGACCGATCCGAGAAAATACCAGGTGTCTGGATCTTTGGGATCGATTTCGGCGACACGGCGAAAAGCCTCGACCGCCCGTTCGGGTGAATTACTGTTTTTGTAAAGCAGGCCAAGGTTGTACCAGGCATACGGATCATTTGGGTTTTCTTTAGCGGCCGTTTCCAAAGCCTGCTGAGCTGCATCGATTTGCCCGATGTTGAGTAGAGCTATTCCCTGATTCAACTTCGCAATTTGCAAATTCGGATCGAGTTTGGCGGCTTGTTGAAAAAGATGAAGACCTTTCTCAAAGGCCTGCTGATTCATGTATCCCGCAGCGAGGTTGTTTAGCCGCGCACCTTCGATAGGATTCGTTTGACCAAACGCCAAAGTACCCCCTGCGCACAAGGCAGGTATTAAGATTGCGAGCCATCGGAGAGAGCGCAGCATCACAAGGATTTAATCACATTTGTAAGCCAGGTCCGCAGAGCAGAGCGGAATTTGACGCTAAAGAAAAGCGAGCGCTTGGTTTCACTTTGATGGTTTGCTGTATTCCCGGGTCGCAATAATGCCCTTGCCTTCCTCCACAGTGATGGTTTGGCCGGCATTCACATTCGATAGCTTGTCTGCTTGCCCGCTGGGCCATTGAATCTCGATGGAATCTGCTTTAGACGAACCGGCTAAGCCAAACGTCAGCGTTAGCTCACTTTGCGAAAGATAACTCGATCCACTGTGTACAACCTTAGTTTGGCTGTCTTTGCCGGAAATCAAACGAACACTGGCCCCGATACCATCGCGATTGGATTTTACCCCGACGAGCTTGATGCGAAGGCTTTTGTTTGTCCCATTCAGGCTATGAAATAGATAGGCACGGCCCGCGTTGGTAGTAAGCAGGACATCGAGAAATCCGTCGTTATCTATGTCGGCGTAAGCCGCGCCGCGAGCGACTTTCGGGCTGGCAAAGTCTGCGCCGAGAGTTTGTGTGACCTCCTGAAACTTGCCCGAACCAAGATTGCGGAAGAGATGGGGTGGCTCCGCGTAGCGCACTCGTTTTTGCACACGTTCAATGGCGTCTTCAATGTGGCCGTCGGCCACGAAAATGTCCTGCCATCCGTCGTTGTCATAGTCGAAAAAGAAACAACCGAAGCCGAGCGTGACGAGCGTGGCGCGGCCAACTTCAGAGGTGGGAGCATTGTCCACAAAGAGGCCGTTGCCTTCGTTGTGATAGAGCGAAAGCATCTGATTGGCAAAATTCGTGATGATGAGACTGGGCCTGCCCGATCGGTCGTAATCGGCCACATCCACGCCCATACCCGCGCGCGCTACGCCGTCTTCACTGAAGGCGACGCCAGCGGAAACGCCTTTTTCGGCGAACGTCCCATCGCGTTGATTCAGGTAAAGCTTGTTGGGTTGGGTGTCGTTGGCCAACAGAATATCGGGCCAGCCATCGCCATCAGCATCGAAAATCGCAATGCCAAGACTCTTCGAATTTGGATCGTACAGTTTGGCCTTTTGCGTGGCATCTTCAAACTTGCCTTTGCCCAAGTTATGCCAGAGGCGAGCCGAGCTGCCCTTATAAGATTCAGGCGTGCAATAGGATTTGTGAGCGCCGTCAATCGTGCAGTATAGATCGCCCTTTTCCGACCAATCCACATAATTGGCAACAACAAGGTCGAGCTTGCCGTCGCGATCGTAATCGACCCAGGCGGCGCTAGTAGAAAAGCCGGTCACGCCCAGCAATCCCGCAGATTTCGTTACATCCGAGAAGGTCCCATTTCCGTTATTGTGGAAGAGACGACTCTGGCCCAGCGCGCTGATGAAGATATCGTCGAAACCGTCGTTGTCATAATCACCAATGGCCGCGCCCATGCCGTAAATCGGAATCGCCAGACCCGCTTTCTTTGTCACATCCGTAAACGTCCCGTCGTGATTGTTGTGATACAGCTTTGGAGTGGACAATGCGCCAGGATGGCTTGGCCAATTTTCGCCGTTGACGAGAAGAATGTCAGGCCAGCCGTCATTGTCGTAATCTATGAAGGCACAACCCGGGCCCATGGTTTCGGGCAGATACTTCTTTCCGAATGCGCCGTTGTTGTGAGTGAAGTGGATACCGGCACGAGCGGTGATATCGCTAAATTGAATTTGTTGGGCTGAGGAGCCAGAAACCACGCTCAGCGCCAAAATCAAGAAGAGTCTATGCATTAATTCGCGGCTCCAAAACGAGTAGTGGTTGTTGCCGAACTTTGCGCGACCGGATGGCCCTTTCGACTTCCCTCAGGTCGACTCTGGGAGGTCGTGCCGATGCGAGCTGAGTTTACACCGGTCTGCGCAGTCAAAGGCACAGATACATGCTCGTGAATCGCCTGTCGCTCATTGTTGTCTTCGGGGTGAAGCTGGCGATACGCCCCAGTGATGGCCTGCGAAGACTCATCAGCCTTGAAACGCAAATAACGTTTTTCATGTTCGCTCGCCATCTTGTTATCGCCTAACCCACGGTAAGCAAGCATAAGGTCGTAATGCGCCTGCAGATCTTCGGGATCAATCGCGAGAACCGCTTGCAGCGTCGTGACCGCTTCCGAGTATTTCCTCTGGAGGAAGAGAATACGTCCGAGATCGTTCAGGGCTACGCGGTCTCGCGGATATTGCGCGAGTACCTGGTGCAAATGATTGGCAGCTCCGTCGTAGTCGCCGTCGCTGCGCAACACGCGAGCATAAAAGTAGTGCGCTCGCGCAAGGTTCGGACTTATCGCAAGAGCTTTTTCGAGAACGGTTCGTGCCCGCTGCATATCGCCCTCTTGCACGGCGCACCGGCCGATATTGACCCAACCGTCAGGATTGTTCGGGGCCATCTCCGTAATTTTCTGGAAGGCCGCCGCAGCTTCTTTCAAATTGCCCTGGAGAAACAAGCCAATGCCGTAATCATTCCAGCGCTGCCACTCGTCGGCCTTTAAGACTTGTTGAGGTTGCGGCTTAGGTGCCCCATGCTGCGCAACGCTCAGCGTCGCTTCATTTTCCGCGACGGCGATAATGGGCACGTCTGGAATTTTCTCTTCCTTTGCCGAAATTCCGCCCAACGGCGCGGTAAACACAAACTTGCGATCGTCATAATTCGGTGTGACAGCTGCGTCGCTGTTGGGATCGGGCATGCCGGCAAAAGCAAATTGCGTGTTCCACCATGAGAATTTGCGGTAACACAATCGAGCGCGCAACGTGATTTTGTTCCCGGCATTTTCCGGTACGTGCAGGCGATAGTGGACCGTGTCCGCAGCCCCGGGGGGAATCAAATGAACATAAACCACCGCGCGTGTGGACCAAGCGTTTCGCTTGTTAATGTGGTTGCCATGCTCGTCAATCTGTAGAGAGCGGTAAAAGTGGGCTCCTTTTTCCACCGGCCCATTGCCATTATCTCCCACCATCCCGCTCCAAAAAATCGTCTGGCCTTTGTCGTCCGTCGCCTTGAGTTCGAGCCAGGTATCGAAAGCATCCACGGTTCCGCCGGGGAAGAAGTGCCCAACTGCTTTCGTACGCACGACGACCTCCACCCGAACTGTATCTCCTCTGCGAACCACAGCCTGCACGCGGTTCAGCGGGGCCGTTACGGGCTCGGATAGACTCTCTTCCGAGGGAGTAATTTTGGTCTCGGCTTCCTCACCTACCGCGAATGAGGTAGATATATCTGACTGAGTCGCCGCGCCCGACTTGATCTCCCCAGACTCAGGTGTAATTCCAAAAATATCCACAGTCAGCTTGTTGCTCTTCAGGAAATCTTCGGTGAGTTTAAGCTGCGTGGCATCTTCGTTCGCCGTGGGGACCGCGGTGTTTGCTCCAGGGAAACGGTGGGAGTGAACGTAGCCATTGATGTTGCCCATATCCTCCGAGTGGGTCAGAGGCATATGGCAGTCTGCACATTGTGCAGATTTCGGCGGGTAATAAAACGAACGCGCACCCTGACCGGACACTCCGCTCGCTTGCCAATTGTCGTATTCATTAAAGCCACGGAGCCAGCGGTAGTGATTGACCGGAACATCAAGGTGGACTTTGTGACACGTAGAACAAAATTCAGCAGTCTGGTCGCGCATGAACGGTTTCAGGAAAACGCGGCGGTGCGGCTCAGGATTGAGCTTCACCAGGAAATCGTGCAAGGTTCGGACCACGGGATTCTTGCTTGCCGCCAGTTGGTGCAGCCGGGGATATTCAAGATAAAAATCGGCTTGCCCCATTGTGCTCTTCACGCGGGCGATGGAGTGGCACATCATGCAGCCAAGGCCAGCCTGTGCCGCCGGGGTATGCACGATTTGCTTGATGGGAGTATCCATCTTTCCGCTGTAAAGAACGGCCGGGTCATGGCATCCTCCACACCACTTTGAGGGTTTCGTGCCAACGGTGTCCTGCATGTACTCAATACTCTTGCGATACCACTGATTGTTAAACGAAGAGAAGTGGTGCACAGAGCTGAACCACTGTTTGTAAATATCCTGATGGCAACGCTCGCAGGAATCGGACTCCATGAAATATTCACTAGGAATTTTTTGTCCGCCGAGCACCTGCGCCGAGCTCGGAAAGAACGCGCCGTTCGCTCCATCGCCTTCGTCTGCCATAGTGGCCGGGGGCTCTGTCGGATTCTCAATGCGCGCACGATTTTGCCAGCGTGATTCACGAAGGTAGCGAGCACCCGTGCCAATTCCAGCAAGCACAAGCAGAACGATCGCTACACGCGCCAGAGCTCCGCCCATTCCCGGAGATAACCATCCATGCCTGCCCGCCCATCCCGCTAATAAGATGCCGACTCCAACCAGCGATATCAAAATGTGCGCGTAAAGCCACTTCCATTCCACGCGCGTGGTGCCGACCCTGATTAGGACAATGCCTAAACTTGCGCCCGCAAGCACACACATCCAGCCGATTCTACCTAAGACACTAGAGCGCTGTAGCACTCGATAGAAATAAAGGACGAGAAGCGTCGTAGCCGCGATACCCGCTATCACATGCAGCAAAACCACACCCGCATAGAACACGTTAGCCTGGGGGAAGGTATAAAGGTAGGCTGCAGACACCACAAGAAAAACAAAGAGCGCTTTCATCAAACGATGCCCAGCGCTAACCTCTGTAGTTTCTATATGTCGCATAAATAGAAGCCGAACCGCGCAAGCCTAGCTGGTATTTGAACGAGAAACAACAGTATAAAAGTACTAGATGGCTTCTTTGCAGTGGCTCAGGCAATGGGAGGCATTTTTCCACCACCGCACTCGCGCTCAATAATCGTTGCCACCTCGAGTGCCACTTCTTCCTCCCAAGGGCGGCCGACGATCTGCACTCCGATCGGTAGGTTTTTCGCTGAACTGCCTGCTGGGACTACCACGGCTGGGCAGCCCAGGAGGTTGAACCACTCGCAGTAACTCCAGGCGTCGAGATATTTTACGGTTTGACCATCAATTATCCATTCGCGCTCACCATGCTTGAAAGCGGGGATCGAAGCAACGGGGCAAAGGAGAATAGGATATCTTTGCATTTGTGCGAAGATTTTCATTCGTAGTAAATCGCGCTGCATCCACGCGTCCAACAGCGTCTCAGCCGTGTGCATAGGCTCGGCCTCAATCCACTCGCAAAATTGAAGCAGAGTTGGACTGAGCTCAGCATCGCGCCCACTTAACATTGGCCGCAGCAACATGCCTCCGGCGATGCCAAAAAACGCCCACCAAGCCTGTCGCGCTTGCTCGAGGCCATCCGGGCGAAACGGTTCAACCTGAAATCCTGCGCCGCGCAGCGCTCCAACGGCACTTCGAACGGCGGCACGTGTCTCGCTCGTGACAGGCGTACGGCCATCATCTTCAAAATAGCCGATACGAATTTTCTT
>JBEKTR010000035.1:0-19685 GCA_049515835.1 Terriglobales bacterium | reverse complement strand
CAGCACGGCCCCCACCAAAATTATGATGCCGCGCCGCGTCCGCCAGAATCTCCATGGCACTAAACTCAATGAATCACCTTCAGAGTGCGGCTCCAGCGGGTTTCGTCGAAAAAGTGAAAGACCACCTTTGCCATGAACGCGACACGGTCGCCCAAGCCGGTTTGCAGATATTGCAGCGCCGGCGTTTCAAACGACCAATAGATAAACATCGGCCGCCCGATAATATTTTCCCGCGGAATGAAGCCCCAAAAACGGCTATCGAGGCTGACGTCGCGGTTGTCGCCCATGCCGAAGTAGCAGTTCGGCGGCACAACAATATCTTCACCTTCAATGTGTTTCGGTAGTTCGTCCTGCCATTGCGGGGTCACGTTATAAAAGTCCGAAGGCGAGACTGCGGGAAAATTGTCCCGGTAAGGGTTGTAACCATCATTCGCGCTGTGAATCACGTACGGTTCGTCCAACTTGACGCCGTTGCGATAAACCGCGCCGTCGCGGAGATGGATGCGGTCTCCCGGCAGCCCCATTACCCGCTTCACAATGTAGAGTCCTGGCTCTGCCGGTGATAGAAATACGAAAACGTCGCCGTGTTTGACCTCCCGGTAAGGTAGCAACGGCCCCACCCATGGCGTTGGCGGCGCGAAACGCTCGCGGTTGACGAATACGTGATCGCCAATCAACAGCGTATTTTCCATGGAACTCGAAGGAATTTCGAAGGCCTGAAAAATGAAAGTGATGATGAACAAGCCTGTTACCAGCACCGACGCCAGCGACGCCAGAAATTCTACGGCGGTTTCGCGCGGTTTTTCTTCCTGCTTTTCTTTCTTGGCCACGAATATTTTCCTCGTAAAGTTAGTAAACCAGCCGAAGCGTCCGGTTCCAGCGTGTAATCTGCACAACATGGGTCACGGCATACGCAAGATGCAGCAGTCGATCGCCAGGAGAAGGCGTGTTCGTCAGATCGTCGCCGCTGCTCTTAACCGACCAGTAAATCACCAGCGGACGCCCGACGATGTTCTCTCGCGGCACAAAGCCCCAGTACCTGCTGTCCTGGCTATCGTCCCGGTTATCACCCATCACAAAATAATATCCGTCCGGCACAATCAACTCGCCATCTTCCACCAATTTTCGCATTTGCAGCCACCATCTTCCTTCCAGTCCGGGAACGGGCAGGTTGAGCTGCGGAAAATTGTCGCGAAAAGCGTCGCGCTGGCTCGAGATATAACGCACGTACGGTTCGCTTAGCGGACTCCCATTGATATACACCGTGCGATTGATCATTCGAAGGCGATCGCCGGGAATCCCAATCACTCGCTTCACAAAATGCTGTGACGGATCAATCGGATAATGAAACACCACGATATCTCCACGTTGCACTTTGTGATACGGCATGATCCCATCGAAGAACCCGCCTCCAAATCGCAGTTTATCTACTAGCAGGTAGTCTCCCACCAACAGTGTGTTCTCCATTGAGGGCGAAGGAATCTGAAATGCTTGCACTACAAAAGTCACCACGAAAATGGCGATGATCACTGTCGTGAGCAGCGCTTGCGCGGCCGTGGGCCACGTGGATGGCGCATGTGGGTGCCCAGTTTCCATTGTGAACCCTACAACCTTAATGTTACTAGACCGTCCGCGTACGCGCTCGTGCCGAAACGGACTGATTTCCTAGGACTTAGCTTTCCGCATGGTTGTTGATGGGCGTTCCGGGCGAGACTGCAAATACTCAAGCACTTGCCGCGCTGCGTCCTGCTCCGCATTCTTCTTCGTCGTCCCTTCCGCGCGTCCGACAAAATCTGCCTGCTCGCCCCCCAGCGGCTGCAACCGCACTTCCACCGTAAACGTTTTGCTGTGCTCCGGGCCATGTTGTCTCACCAACGAATAGACAGGCTGCATGTGCGACTCGGCTTGCAGTTTTTCCTGCAACGCCGACTTATAGTCTGTCAGCGGCATTGCGTCGCCGCCGCCCACCATCGTTGAAACTTCTGGAAGAATGATTTTGTCCACGATAAAACCGCGCGCGGTTTCTAATCCTGCGTCCAAATACAGCGCCGCCAACAATGCCTCAAGCGCGTCCACTAGCATCGCGGTTTTGTTTCTTCCGCCGCTTTTTTCTTCGCCGCGCCCGAGACGCAGATAGGTTCCTAGTTGCAGGTCTTTCGCCACCCGGATAAGGTGCTTTTCGCTTACCAGGTGGGCGCGCAATTTCGACAGATTGCCTTCCCGAAAATGCGGAAAGCGCCGGCACAACTCTTCGGTGGTGACGAGGCCCAGCACAGCGTCGCCCAGAAACTCAAGTTGTTCATTGTCTCCGGCTACGAATGCCGGATCTGAGGGGGATTCCTGCGACCGCGCCGATTCCAATTCGCGGGCATGCGAAGTGTGGGTCAGCGCCTGTTCCAGCAACTCCGTTCGGAGAAAGCGATGGCCCAACTCCTCTTGCAGCTTCGCAGTGTCATGCACCTTCATAAGGCATAGGCTGAGACTTGGGCTGGAGACAGCTGCTTCTGTGACAGTTCTTTATGCTCCCGGGGCCTTGGGTGGCGTCGCAGTTGTTGAGGGTGCAGCGCCGGGGGCGCCAGCTGGAGCGCTAGCCGGGGCGGCGCTTGGCGCTGCGCCTCCCGTTAACTGCACCAACCGGTCACGTTCGCGGCGCGCCAGCGTCCCCGATGCCGTGTTGTCTTGTGTCAACGCCACGGCTTGATTGGCTACCTTCAGCGCTTCCGGATACCGGTTCTGCTTATCGAGCGCAATCGCCAACCGCAAAACGACCACCGGATCGGGCGAAGAAGGGAAGGCATCGAGCGATTTATGAAAACTCGCTTCTGCGTCCGCATATTTCCCACCGTTCAACTGGATGGCGCCAATGATCGAGTACGCTGTAGATTTGAGCGACCCTTTGTATTCGTCCACTTTTTCCTGCGGCGTGCCCGGTGGAATAATGATGTCGGTATCCACCGTCTGGATCGATCGTTCCGCAGCCTTCATGGCTTCATCGTAACGTTGGTCCTTGTCGAGGTCCGTGTCGCGCGTCCGCTCCGTCAAAACTTCCGCCACGCCAATCAGGGCTTCGGGGTCATCCGGATCGATCTTCAGGATCTTGTGGCCCACATCCAGCATTTTGTCGCCGTTGTTCGCGTTCTGATAGGCGCGCATCGAATTGCGATAAAGCAGCGCGCGTAACTCGCTGTCCGGAAATTTCGCGGCAAAATCGTCCGCGGCTTTCTCCAGTGCGACGGGATCGGTATTGGCCGCGGCCGCCTGATACGCGTCAAATTCCGGTTGGGTCTTCGCCTGTGGTGGACGTTTTCCCTGTTGCGGCGCAGGGGCAGCCGCGGCATTCTGCGTAGCGCCGGCCGGCGTCGTCGCCGTCTGCTGCCCAAAGCAACCTGCCACCATGGCTAGAACTGCCGACAAAATTGCCGATTTCTTCATGCATTCTCCTCGTAAACTGGGTCCATACTCCGACCTTTCTCGCTCCGGAGCGGCCAACCAATCATGCTAAACCATAAAATCACTGCGGTCGCGCTGGCGGTTCATAAGGCGTCTGAATACCCCGCTCCGCCGCCGCTTTTACTTCAGGCAGTTCGCCGCCCGCAGTGAGCGCCGCGTGATAGTGGTCCAGCGCCGCATCGCGTTCTTCTTGCAGGTCAAAGATTCGCCCCAAATATATGTGCGACCACGCTACGAGCCTGGGCTCGTGCGCCACGCTTAAAGTCTCTTCAAAATACTTCTTGGCGCCGTCCATGTCCCGCTGCATCGTCGCCGCTCGCGCCATGATAAACAAAGCCTGTCCGGCATCCCCGCTCTTTTCATCCAGAACTTCTTGCGCCAGCTTTTGCGCTGTCGCAGCGTCTCCCGCGGAGAGACGCTGCTCCGCGGTGACCAGCAGTTTACCCTGCATCGGCTGCGCCAGATGCAGAATTTCCGGGTCCGCCTTCACCGCAAATTGTATTTGCTGCGCCGCTTTTTTCTCTCTGGATACATCAATCTCCGCGATCATGTTTGCGTACGCGTTGCGGAAGCCGGTGCTGTCCTTTTCAAAGCGCGCCAGCGCATCGTAAAAATAGCGCGTCAGGATATACCCCTGCTCCATGGATTCCTGCACCGCTTGTTGCCGTACCGCTTCCGGCGCCCGGTTCGACCCCGCCGTCCGCGCCTCAATCGCCCGGATCAGGCACTCCGTCATCAACAGCGCGGAACTCGTCTTGAAGCTGGCATCAATCGGCGCGTTCTTCACCGTTTCCAGCAACGGATCCAGTTGTTTGATAGCTCCCGGATACTTCAGCGTCATCGGATCCAGCAAATAATGCAGATACGTATGCCGCACCTGCTCCATCTTCAGCGTGGTGTCCTGTCCCGGCGAAATCACTACGTAATAATCGGCGCCGTAATTGCGCGCATTTGTCTGCCCCGGAGCGCCCTGCGGATCGAGATAAACCGTGAAGCTGTGACCCAAATATCCCGCCGAAGGCAACTTCAGGTACGCCTCTGTATCAAACAGCATCTTTGCAACTGGATCGTGATAGAGATAGGTCAACTGCGCATATGCCGCATGGTGTGCCATCCAGATGTTGTGCAACCCGGCTTCTGCGTAGAACTTGTCCATGAACGGAATCACGCCCGAAATCACCGACGCATCCGGCGGCAAATCCGCGTCTTTGCCCTTTACCGAGAGATCGGGCGGCGGCGTCAGATACAGCGCCAGCGAAACGTATTGCGCCAACGTGTGTGCATTATCGCCAGTTTGGTGATCGGCGTAGAACTGGCACAGCAACTGGCTGGCTTCGCCCGCAGATGTCGAAGCCTTTACATTTTTCGCAATTTCTTCGCGGATTTGCCCACGCAGCGGATTCGACACACCAAGCTCCGCGTCATATCCGCAGTGATTGATCGACGCCAGCACGGCAAACAATGTCTCGCTCGTATCGAGCGTCACTGCATTTGGCGAGGTTGGAGAACTTTGTGCATCCGGAGCCTTCGCCGCCGATGTGCCCTGCGAAGGAGTGCCGGGCGCAGCTGTGGCTGGGGCGGGAGCAGGAGAATTCGTGCCGGGCGCCGCCGAAGCTGGCGCAGAGGGAGCATCGTTCTGGGCTGCGAGCGGCATCGCCATCATGCCAACCCACGCCATGACAAGCGCAAGACGGAAACGCAGGGTCAGATGGACCTCCCAAAATATGAGCGCGAAATGCTTAATGCCAGTTTAAGAGGTTCTCGCAGGAGGGTCAACGCAAGGGTTCGCAGGTCTAAGTCATCCCCGGGCGTTCAACTTACTTCCTGAGCTCGGCGGGCCAGTTCGTCATCAGCAGGAGTGGGGATTGGACTTCGTCATCAGAGTGGTTTACTAGCAGGCGCTTTCCATCAGAAGACACGTCGAAGGAAATGCCAATGCCGGGCGTGCCGGTGTGAAAAAGATGCTGGGGTGTCCCTACTTCCATTTCCGCGCCTTTCGAGTTCACCGGGCAGACGAACAGGTCACTGCCCAGACTGATGTAAAACAATTCCTTCCCGTTGGCGCTCCATGCGGGATAAGCACCGCCATTGCTTGAAACTCGCCATTTGCCCTTTCCCTCAGGAAAACTGGTTATATAAACCTCCTGCTGCCCGGATTCATCGGAGCTGTAGGCCACCCATCGGCCGTCCGGCGAAACACGATAGAGGTAAATGTTGGACTGTGCGGAGGGTGGCTGCACCACGAGAACTGGCTTAGCGTCTACGGCGAGGGCCTGTGCATCGTGAGTGAACTGAAGCGCGGGGCCTTGCACGACGGCAACAGGTTTCGCGCCGTCGGCGAGCGGCACCCTCCAGAGGGAAACCATTTTCTCGCCATCACCCCAAGTGTAAGTCAGATATTTTCCATCGGGAGTCCATTGGGGATAGTGGTAGTTATTTTGGGTGGAGATGACTAGTTTTTCGGTTCCACTGCCGTCAGCCGCCTTAGAGCGAATTTCGACATTGCCCCCGCCTTTGGCGGTTTGCGTCGAGAACAAGATAGTTTTGCCATCGGGAGACCACGTCGGCGACTGAACCACCTGCTGGTCAAAAGTGATGCGGGTCTTGGTTTTGCGTTCCAGGTCGAACGTCCAGATACCGGATCCGCTGGCATACGTGACGCGTTTGTTGTCCGGCGAGAGACGAACGTCAATGATGGTGTTCTCGGCTGGGTCAAAGGTTGCGAGCGGTTTTCCAATACGGTCGAACCAGACCAGGCTGCTTTTCGCGGAAGTCGCATTGCCCAGCTGGTAGACCATGAGTCCGTTTTGAGAGACTGCGAAAATGCTGCGCCAGACGCCAACATCGTCGCGCAAGTTGCTGACTAGCGGAATTGGCGCTCCCGACAGCGTGCCTGAATCCGGATCAAAGGGCTGGGCAACCAGCGCGGTGTTGGCGCGGTAGAGCAGATATCCAGACGCGTATTGAGCCGCTGACTCTGTAGGGACGATCAGGCGTGACTCCAAACTGTCTAAAGAGCCGTAGTAAATTCCGTTGCGTGTTGGATCGCCTCCGGTATGGCTGGTGGCAAGATAAATGAAGTGCTTGCCATCGGGCAGGAACCAGGGCCAGCGCTGGGTGTCATGCCGGGTTTTATCAAGCACGGTTGCAGGTTGCGCGGCGCCGCCTTGCACGCTTACTTTTGTAAGCGCGCCCAGAAAATCTGAAGCGTAAACAATCATGCCAGTCGAACCCCAGCTGCCGCCGCGCGCGTTGGGGGCATCGGCGAGAACGGCCACGGGGCCGCCGGAGGCGGGAATCGTCGCCACTTTTCCATTGGCGAAGAAGCCGATGTTGCGGCCATCGGGCGACCAGAAAGGATGGGAAGCCCCGGCAGTGCCATCGAGTTGTTGCGCTGTGTTGCTATTCAGAAGCCGGACCCATAGCAACTTTGTATCGCCGGAGTGAGCGATGAAAGCGAGTTTATCGCCCTGCGGCGAAAGCACGGGCATGCCCCCGTTGTCGCCTGTAGTGTCCAGAGCAAATTTGTCGGGCGGAGGTATTTCGGCATGAAGCGATACTTGTTCTTCGGAGGACGTTGCCCAGCGGTATCCCGCGAATGCCGCGAGGACAATGAACGCGAACAGGATCGGGATCAGCCAAGCCAGCTTGGATCGATCAAACTGCCGGGAATGTTTTGAAGGATCAGGCTGGGACGTGTCCGACAGCCAACGAAGATCTTGGGCGACATCATGCGCGGATTGAAAACGATCGGCGGGATCTTTTACGAGACATGCACGCACGATGCGGTCTAGAGCTGGCGGAATATGCGGCTGACTCGCGGTAATGGGCTCCGGGTCCTTCTCAAGAATGGCAGTGAAGACACCCAGTTGCGACTTGCCTTCAAAGGCTTTGCGGCCCGTGGTCATCTCATAGAGGACGCACCCGAAGCTGAAGAGATCGCTGCGAGCGTCGGCTTCGCCACCTTGCAAAAGTTCCGGCGCCATATACTGAAAAGTTCCGACGATCATGCCTTTCTGCGTAAGGGGCGATGCTGCTGAGGTGAGGGCTGCAAGATTCATGGTCGGCGTGGAAGGGGTAAACGGACCAACCGATTGCGAAGGGAGTCCCATTTCCGGTTTTGCCAATCCGAAATCCATTAGCTTCGCGCCTGACTTGGTCAGCATGATGTTCGCCGGCTTCAAGTCCCTATGAATAATCCCCTGCTGATGCGCCTTTTCGAGCGCGCGCGCGATTTCGATTCCAATCTTGAGAACTTGATCAATGGGCAGCGGACCCTTCGCCAATCGCTCGGCCAGAGTTTGGCCTTCGAGATACTCCATCACAAGGAAGTTTGTGCCATCCTGCGAACCGATGTCGTAAAGCGTGCAGATATTGGCATGTTGCAGCGCGGAGATGGCCTTGGCCTCCCGCTCCATGCGCTGCTTTAATTCGGGGTCGGCGGAAAGGTGTGAGGGCAAAACCTTGATGGCAACCGTGCGGTCGAGACGGGCGTCTTTGGCACGATAGACTTCGCCCATACCGCCCGCACCGAGCGGCGACTGGATTTCATAGGGACCGAGTTTAGTGCCGGCGGTTAGGGCCATGCGTGCGGGTAATTATAGCTTGCGCCATGCGCTCCACCCCGGATATGACGATTAGAACGGGTGCCTGCTCAAGCCGTTTTTGGCGTGAATGGTTCAGCTGTCGTTCGCCCGTCTATCGAAACAGTCCCCACGAGCCCCACTGGCACGCGGGCTTATTTTCACCCTCGCACAGGTTGAGGCACGAATAGCCGAAGTAACTCGAGTTGAGATAGAGCTGATATGGCGGCTGCGCATTGGCATTGACCCCATTCGTTTGCTGGGTCGTGTTGTCGAAATAATATTCCTGACTTTCACAGGCATTGTCGCCTGTGTTCGTGCACTGCGGGGTTTCGTTGAACCAATAGGTCGTGCCGCCCTTGGCCGTCAAAGGCTTGGGGAATGAAACGCTAGTGGTGTACTCCACAAAATCGCCGCCGCTGCGGCCAGTGGGCACCGCGGTTTGCGGTGCGCTGCCGCTGGCCAATTCAGTGCCGCAATTTTCCTCGGAAAGCCCGCGTCGCACATCATAAGTACCGATCTTCGGATCAAAAACGCCTTCCACCAATGCAATATTGTTGAAAAAAACACCAGAGACGATGGTCTTGCCTCCCGTCGGCGCCGTCACCGCGGCGTAAACGGATGTGGTCCCGACCACCAGCGTGTTTTCATTGGCATAGCCCTCATAGTTCGGATCGCTAAAGTTGGTGTCGCCGCCGTAGAAAATGATCGTCCCCGGCACCGAAGGCAATCCCCACGCGCCATCGGTGGGCGGGTGAGGGGATGACGGATGAGACGCGTTGCCAACATTACGCAAGACCGGCGATGGCGTCTTGGCGTCCTGCGCCAATGCCGCGATGCTTGCGAGGGCTATCAGAGTAGTTCCGACAAGAAACAGAGTGAAAATGTTTTTCACGGGATTCCTCCTAACAAACGGATTCCTTACTCGGCGGGCGGAGGAATTTTACACCATTGACTGCCTTTTGTTTTGATTCTGTTCCAGCTATCACAAGGGAGGCCGTCCTACCCCTTCACATTGATCTTGGAGAACGACATTACCGCGCGGCCCGCCGTGGGATGGCCCATCAAGGTCGCGGGACGGAATGTCGTGAAGATCAGCATGTTCTTCACCTGCACCGGCAGGTCTTGCTCCTGGCCGGGATTCGACAGAATGCGGTAGTCGGAGACGCGTCCGTTCGAATCCACATACGCTTCAATCACCAGCGAATCTTCCTTGATGCTGTTTCCTGACGTGCCGAAATCGGATCTTTCCAGCTGGGGCGCAGTTTGAATCACCAGCGGCACATCGCGATTGCCCGCTTCGAGCGGCGGCGCGAGGAACGCCGTCAACACGCCGAACAATACCACCGTAGCCACCAGACCAGCAGTGGCCGGAACCATGAAAACCTGCAATGCATGTCTCAGTTGAATGCCCCAACCATGCAGCCGCAAATTTTGCGCACGCGCACTCTCCCGCGAAATCGCCAAGCGCAGCTTTAATTCCAAATCAGCGGGAGCTTTTCGCCGCTCCATGCCCGCCAGCAAACGTTGCGCTCCCTGCAAGCCCGCATAAGATGTCGCACAGTCTTCGCAAGCGTGCAGATGCGCACTCAGCGCCAGCATTTGTTTTCCGGTCAGCGCTCCATCCAGATAAGGCGACAGCAGCGATTTGGCCAAAGCGCATTTCATGACGCAACCTCCATACCCGGTTTCGCCGACAACCGCGACGCCACCGCTGGCTTGCTTTGCTTAGCTTTGTGGGCTTTGTTTTCCGAGGGCGGATTCAATCCCAATTCGCGGCCCGACTGCCGCACATATTCCGTAAGCCGTTGCCGAAGGGCTTCGCGCCCGCGCGTCAGCCGCGATTTCACCGTGCCTAGCGATACTTCGGTGATCTCCGCGACCTCCTCGTACGACATTTCTTCAATGTCACGAAGAATGACCGTGGTGCGATACGGTTCCGGAATCTGCCGCAGTTCCACCTCTACCCGCTCCCGCACTTCTTCATGCGCCGCATTTTCAAAGGGAGAGTCGGCTGAGTCCATCAATTCTTTCAGCGGAGGCGCATAGCCCGATTCGTCGGCGCAAGATTCGAGGTTCGGTTCAATCGAAGTTTCCTTCGCCTTGTGCCGGAACCACCACCGCCGCCGGTTTGAGGCTTCGTGCAGCGCGATGCGGTAGATCCAAGTCTTCAGGCTGGACTTGCCGTGGAAGTGCCCTATCCCGCGAAAGACTTTCAGGAAAACTTCTTGTGTGGTGTCAGCGGCGTCGGAGGGATCCGACACCATGCGATAAACCAGACTGTAGATGGGCTGATGGAACTCTCTAATCAGCCACGCGTAGGCTTCTTCGGAACCCGCTCGCAGCTCAGCCACAATCGCGGCTTCTCCGGCCTGCGCTTCATTCCTGACCTCAATTGCGTTCGCAAGGTGGCCCAAGCTGGTTGTCCCCGCCATCACTGTCACGGCGCTACCCCCGATTATAGATTCGCCGCAGGCTTTGCGATACCAGAAATCCGACAGCCTCCCGGTTACGCCAGCCTCATCCGAAACGAACCCATACCGGAATAGACCCCGGTCGAGGCGCCAGAGTTCCACAGGACCTAATTCCCACAGCCTCTAGGGCTTAGGGACGGCATCGCTCAATTGGGATTGGACGGCGGAGTCGTGGCCGGTGGTGTGGTTGTCGAAGGCGTGGTGGTCGAAGGAGTGCCGCCCGGAGCCGGCTGCGTGGTCGCTTTTGGCTTCGGTTTCCGCTTTACCGGCTTCTTAGGCGGAGTCGTGTCATCCACTACAACTTTATTCGCAGGAGTCGCACCCGCCGGAGTCGCCGCGCTTTGCATCTGTTGCACTTTCGTTCGCAGGCTCGCGAGTTCGCCTTCTTTTTGCGTAGACAGGTTCGCCATGCGGTCGGCGATCGCCCGCCGCGATTGCTCGAGTTGCGTCAAGTCGTTGTCCAGCGCCTGGAATTCATCTTTCGTCCCAAACGCTCCCGTCGATTCCGTCACCGACCCAAACACATCGTAGAGCGCATCCAGATTTCGGTACAGCTTGAAGGTCGCCGGCAAACTTTCCGGCGAGTTGCGCAGCCCCGAAATAATATCGGGCAGCGCGTCATGCAGATTGCGCGTCAGCGAATCCACATTTCCTTGCGTTTGCCGCTTCGTGCCCGCATCCGTCTTCCAGCGTTCAATGCGCAACTTCGCCAAATCGGTCTGCACCGTTTGCGAAAGCTGCTGCAAGGGGTCGAGCAATTGATTGAGCTCGTGAATCGAAGAGTAGGCGACGGGTTCAGAAGCCGTTGGCGACGGGCTCGCAGCCTGCCCGTATAAAGAACTCGAAGAAATTGCTATTAAGAGGTACAGCCCGAACCCGGATGCTCGAATCATTTCGCTTTCCAGAATACCGATTTTCTGTGCTTTGGCAAATGCGCCATGCACGTTCGCGTACCCTAGAGAATTGTCATCCTTATCCGAATTGCGACGCCGCGTTGCGTTCCTGGTTTAACTCCGCTGGTTTGACTAAGCATGATATGTAAGCGAAAATCAATAGAGCCGAATCGGATTCGCGGGGTTGGCTTCCCGTCCAATCGTGGGCCTGTGGCGCAGCTGGGAGCGCGCTTCCATGGCATGGAAGAGGTCGTCGGTTCGATCCCGACCAGGTCCACCAAATTTCACGACAACGCTGGAGACATTCGGTAATCTAAAACCCTTCCTCAATGCCCATCATTAACGACTACATCAACGGTATCGCTATCGGCGTTGGGTAACACAATGAGATCGGGCAAGATTCCGGGGCCCAAACTTGCTGCCTGAATCGCATTTCCCGCATCTTCCGGTAGAAGCGTGAACGGCGGCTGGAATTTTCCGTCACCTCTTCCCGTAAATATCTGGACGCCATCTGCGCCGACCGCAACATCGGGGATGCCGTCGCCGTTCAAATCCGCAATGACAAGCGGGCCATTGCCCACGCCCGTAGTACTAAGCAATCCACTGAATTTTCCATTCCCGTGGCCAAATATCACACTGAAGACACCGCCGGTGTTCGTCACTATTAAGTCTTGATCGCCGTTACCCGTCAAATCCGCAGCCATAATGTTCTTAGGCGATGCGCCCGCATTGACGATAGGGACCTGTTTTTGGAACGTTCCGTCGCCATTCCCTATTAACACGCTCAATGTACCGGGTTCGTGCTCGTAACCTAAGGCATTGGCGATGGCGAGGTCGGGTATGCCGTCGTTGTTGAAATCGGCGGACACGATGCTGTTGGAGTCCACCCCAGCCTCGAATGTGCCGCCGGTCTTGAAAGTTCCGTCGCCGTTTCCCGCAAGAATCGCGATGCTGCTCGCGCAGTTGTAACAAGGCACAACTAACGCGATGTCCAGCGTTCCGTTCCCATCAAAGTCGGCGATGCTCATGGCGACGGCCCCGCCACTCAAGTGCGAGATCACCGGACTTTGAAATGTTCCATCCCCATTCCCCAAAAAGATCAGCACTTCTTCGGCGTTTGAAGCGCCGCCCAGCACGGCGAGGTCAACCTTGCCGTCATTGTTGAAGTCGCCAGGGACTACGGCCAGCGTTCCCACAGGATTGAACGATGGCAGCGCCGTTTGCAGCGTTCCATTGCCGTTCCCTAACAGAATGACTAACGCCGGATTGCCATATCGATCCTGCCCGAAGGCGGCAATATCTTGATTGCCGTCGTTATTGAAATCGGCGCTGGCCAACTGGGTAGCGTAAACGCCCGTATTGAAATTCCGTACTGCGTCCAAGGTTCCGTTTCCTTTTCCCAAATAAACGGCCACTCCCACCGGATAGGCGGACGCGATTTGCGCCACATCGGGGTTGCCGTCGCCATTAAAATCAGCTACTGCGAGCGCGCCAGCCGACGGCCCCTCTCGATAGATCGCCAGCGGAGGCTTGAACGTGCCGTCTCCTCGTCCCAGCAGAATGCCGACGGAGGAGCTCACCAGATCGGGAATGCCGTCGCCGTTGAAATCCGCCACTCTTATGGAGCCGCCGATCATGTCGTTGCTGTTAAATCGCAGAAAGTGCAGAGATCCTCCGCCCTCGTTCAGCAGAACTCCATAGTTGGTGACAATATCCATGCGTCCATCTCCATTGAGGTCTGCGGCAGCCAACTCCGACGCGGGACAGATTACTCTTGCTGCTTGAAAAGTCCCGTCGCCGTTGCCGTTCAGAATGTATAGGCCGCCATTTGCCACCGCGATGTCGATTACACCATCGTCATCGAAATCGCCGACCACCACACTTTCAGGAACACCATGACCGTGAACCGTATAGTTCGTCGCCGTGCCCAGTGTACCGTCGCCGTTGCCCAGTAGAACCGCGACGTATCCGCCAATGCGGTAACCCACCGCTGCGACTACATCGAGGTTGCCGTCGCTATTGAAATCCGCAATCGCAATTGAATACGAGTATTCGTTGATGGCAAATTTTCGCTTCGCGCCGAAAGAACCATTCCCATTTCCCAGCATGATTTCGATGTCATAGCGGGTCGTGAGCACCAGATCTGGGATGCCGTCGTTATTCATATCCGCGACCGCAATGGCAAGTGTGTAGCTCGCGTGAAGGTTATGCGCCGGCTGAAATGAGCCGTCCCCATTGCCCATTAAAACCTCTACGCCCGGCTCTCCTGATACCGCTAGGTCGATCTTCCCGTCGCCGTTGAAGTCGGCCGCCACGATTTGCTCTGCCGCGGACTCTGGAAAAATGGGCGGGACAAGAAAATCCGGCGCTTTCGCCGGAGGCTTTGTTGCCATCGCGCCAGAAATTCTCGCGTGGCTTAAGCTGGCAGCCGCGGCGGGCGTAGTCTCAGCCCTAAATTGAAACAGCGTAATCGCGGCAAGAATCGCGATGGCATACGTAAGCCTGCGGACGAAATTATTCATCATGAAAGAGTCGCCTCGGGAATCGGGCGAGGGGGAGAACTTGAGCCCGAAATCGCAAGCAGTATACGACAAGATTAGGAGAGGCGCGTCGCAGCGATGTAGCCCTATGGGCCGTTAGTCTCGTCCGCGACGGAGCGTGAACATGTCCTCGTACGACGATTTAAATGCATTCCCTCAGTGCATCGCGGGCATTGAGCAAATCTTCATCCCGAGGAGATGAACTTCGGCGGGCCTTACTTAACAGAGGGGATGAGCTGCCGTCGAAATGCCACCTCCCCCAACAATGGCTTTTTTCTGGCTACGCTCTCCCCTCGATGCAGTAAACCGTATTTGATGTTCCTTAGGTAAGAACGGTCAAAATTGAACACTTCTTGGTTCCGCAACCCTAGGGCCAAACAAGCAATCAACGATACCTCCGTGGCGAGATGGACGAATGACGTTAATCCATTGTGAGCATTAATGACCATCGGAGGCTTGTGCCCTGTGCGCATAATTGATGATGGCTGCATCTCCTGATCGGACGGTTCTTGCTAAAGAAAATTAAATCTGCAAAGAAGGCCTCTGCTTTCAACCCCGTTGCTTTTCTTTCAACAATTGGGAAAGGTAGAAGCATGGTGTCTTTTCAAAAGAAGAGCCCTATCTTTGCCCAAGGGGACCCTACGGACGGATTATTTTTTATCCAGAAGGGGAAGGTGAGGCTCAGCGTTGTATCGGAAGCCGGGAAAGAGGCAACGCTCGCCATTTTGAGCGAAAAGGATTTCTTTGGAGAGAGCGGTCTAGCGGGCGGTACGCGGACATCCTCCGCCATTGCGATCACCGATTGCGTCCTTCTGCACGTCGAAAAGACAGAGATGCTGCTGACCATGAGTCGGGAACCAAAACTGTCGGCCATGTTCCTCACGTATTTGCTAAAGCGGAACATGCGCTATCAGGACGATTTGATCGATCAGCTTTTCAATTCCAGCGAAAAGCGGCTGGCGAGAGTTCTTCTCTTGATGGCGCACTTCGGTAAAGAGGGAGTCTCCGACATGACTGTGCCACGCCTGAGTCAGGAAACTTTGGCAGAGATGGTGGGGACGACACGTTCGCGCGTGAGCTTCTTCATGAATCGATTCAGAAAGCTCGGTTTCATCAACTACGACCTGGGCGATAATCTGCGTGTCCACAGTTCACTGCTCAATGTTGTCTTGCATGATGACGAAACGGCTGATGTTACCGGAGCTCAGAACGGGGCTGCGCACGCTAGCAAGGTCCCGGAGCCTCCGGCAAGGCCAGGGGGCCCACCCGATAACGAGCGCGCCAGCCGGCCACCGCTCCCCAGCGTCAAACCGCGCCGCAACTGAACGCTGTCTGACCCATCGTCCTTTTGCACTAATCTCGCATGATCGGGGGAAGCTTTTTCTCGCTTTCAGCGGACAAGCCAAGCTCTTCATCCGAAAAAACAGCTGACAATTCATGTGAACGGGCGAGTGCCAGCGATTCCGCAATCATGCTGTGGCTAGTTGTTGCATGACCCGTCGGAGCCCGGCCTGCTTCTCTATGGAGCAAGTGGTCAATTTCAGTGCAAGTTGACGCGAGTCTTAATCCTCGGTCTGCGGATGCTTTCTCGCAATATTCTGCGAGTGCTCGTTATGTTCCTCGTCAATGGCCCGGCATAGCTCGCCGATGAGGTGCGCCAGCTTGTTGCCGTCCATTTCAATGCTTGCTTTTTCGGCGATTGACCGCCATTTGGAGTTCTCGTTCATTGGGGACATTTTCAGCCCCCTCTCTGAACTTGGGATTGTTCGGTACGATTAATTTAGCCTCAATCAACTCTCATGGCTGTTCCGTTTTGCTCATTTTCCCTTTTAAGAACGTAAATCGGATACTTGCCAGGTTCTTTTGCTGCATCGCGATTTTTTCGCGGGCTATGGCGTGATCTCGTAAACTACGCCGAGATTGTAGGCGCCGCCGGATTCGGTTGTGCCGTAGAGATTTCCGACGGCGCCTACGGCGTGATTTCGAAGACGACGCCGCCATCATAGAGGCCACCTGCGGAGGCGGTGCCGTAGAAATTGCCTTGCGGATCTTCGACCAGATTGCCGTAGGGCGTGTTGCCGTCAGTGCAGTTTGTCTGCGAGCAGAACTTGTAGATCGTGTTCAGCCTTCCCTTGGGGGAAGCCTGATAAATTACGCCCTCGGTATATCCGTTAACGTTATTGCCTCCATTGCTAGTGGTTCCGAAAAACCCACGGCCCAACTGGTCCACAAAAGGTACATTCGGATGCTGCCCGTCAGTGAAGTCGAAGCCAGCTTCCCGCAACGCTCCTGTTGCGTGGTTCCACTGGAAGAGTGCGCCAGCATCTTCGCCGCCGCCTAAACTCAATGAACTATATATATTGCCCTCCGAGTCGAACACAGGTGGGTTAACGGCATCAAAGCCGCCGGGCCGGGTAAATTCGGCAAGCAGATTTTCGGTCCAGCCCTTAGAACCAGGCGAGAGCTCGAACAAAACCCCGGCAGCATAGCCGGATTGATTGCCGCCGGCTACGGTTGTGCCGTAGAGATTGCCTGCCTTGTCAAAAATTAGTGAACTGTAAGGTCCGGCCCCGTCAAAACATCGGCTCCCAAGGCGGGACGAACAGAAGTTGTACAGGACTGTCTCGGTCCAACCGGAAGAGCCCGGCGACAACTCGAACACCGTTCCTAAGTTGTGGCGCCCGCCCTCAAAAGTTGTGCCATAGAGATTGCCTACGCGGTCAAAGATCAGGCCCGCGAAAGGCTGGAGGCCATCAAGGCATTCATTGTTTTTTAGGTCCGAGCAAAAGTTATATAGAACGGTTTCCGTCCACGGGTTTCCCTGCTGTGACGGGGGAGAAAGTTCGAAGGCTACACCGCCCGAGCCGTCGTTGCCCATTCCGCCGGCCTGTGTTGTGCCATATAAATTGCCAGCCTGATCCATTACCAACGTGCTCTGTGGTTGATCTCCATCCAGGCAAGGGGGCCCTGCCGGGCAGAAGTTGTACAGTACCGTTTCCGTCCACCCTCCGCTGGCGTTCGGCGAAAGTTCATACACCGTGCCCGCGTTGAGCCCTGTACTTCCCCCATTAAGGGTGGTGCCGTACAAATTTCCGGAGCTATCAAAGACGAGACCCGAGTACGGGACCGCGGCGTCGCTGCTAGACAATACGAAGTTGTACAAAACTTTGTACTGCTGGGAAAATGCCAAGCCGGAAGCTGCTGCTAGCAAGGTGATTAAGGCAAGCAGGCGTTTCATACGCACCTCAAACTCCGCGACCAGCGCGGGAACCGTCAGTATTGTAACGCGGTTGTGACCGCGCTGGAATAATTAGTGTCAGGGCCAGCTACGCCCCAAGTGGCACAGCCCTGTCCGTTCGGAGGGTCGCTCGTAACCCAATTGGCCGTTGGGCTAATAGGCTCGTAATACCCCCCTACTGGGTTCTGTATCAGCATGAACTGAAGGTAGGCGTAATCCAAGTCACACTCAGGCACTTCAAACGTGGTGGCTCCATTGTCAGTGCCAAGAGGCAATATGATTGGCCAATAGTCTGGTGCCCAGACATATCCACCTGTGTATTGAGTGCTGCCGCCGGCGACCGATGTATAGAAGGTCAGCGTGTTGGTCGCACATGTGGTGTTACATGGGTTCGCTATTTGGATCTGATTTCCATTTCCTGAATTAAATTTGGCGTTGCCGGATATGTAAATCGGTCCGTTCCCATACCAGCCGCAGTCAACATTGATCGGAGGCGCCGCGGGGCACTTTATCGTAGCGGTATTCGGAGTGTTCCCGCTACCGCCTCCGGTCGAAACCTGGATGTAATTAATCGGATATCTTGCCGCAAAGTACGGGTTGCCGGGATGGAAAGTCTGCAAGTGATGAACCATGCCGGTGTAGGTGGCGAAGTTGTGCGCCCAATCTTGGCTGGTGGTGGGGAAAGTGCCGGGAGTATTGAGGGTTTGCTGATCCTCGACGCTGACGGATTCCATGCCGAAGCCGAGGGCATTGACCGAGGCGATCGCGGCGGATGCGTCGGCATACGCGACGTTTGCAAAGCTGGGCGAACCGCCGGACGGGCCATTACGGGCAGAGATATCAAAGGGAAAACTGGCATTCAGCCCGTTCAGGAAAGTCGCCATGGCAGCCAAATAACCCGAGTTGTCGTTGGTCTGATTCCATGTAGTGAGGAATCCATTGTCTGTATAGCCGTCGGGTTGGAGATTTCCCCCCGTCGAGTTGAACTGCCCTTGAGGACCAGGCCAGACTGGGACGCCTACGCTGCCCGATTGTGGCCACGTGCCGGTGTTGTACCAGCCGGGCACGGCGCCGCTTCCGCTTCCGTCAGGCCCCGTTGTGCAGCCGGGTGACGAGCAGGTGGGCATGGACGAGCCTGTTACTCCAGCGCCGATTGCTACGTACTGTGTGCCATTCGCGCCTGTAGTGCCGGTGTTGACGATGTATCCCGCGGGAATCGACGCGCCCGCCGCCCATTGGTTCTCAGTCAGGCCGTTCCCATTCTGAATGGCGCACAATTGCGTGGTTTCGCTGCCGATAGTCATGCCTGGACGGACGTAGGCGATGTAAGGCGCGATTGTGGGGCCAGAATTAGTCCCGTTCGGATTGGCGGCCAGCGGATTGTAGTGCTGCGCGAAGGCCGTCAAGAAGGCCTGGTACGCTGTCATAAATGGGGTCTCGTACGGAATAGGAAAGCCAGTGTTATTGGTGTACGGTCGCGTATTCGTACAACTGGAGGCTGTGTTACACGTCAGGTCAACGGCTGGTGTATTCCTAAACGATGTTGTGCAGTAGTTGGCATTCCAGACCGCAAAGTTCAAGGTGTCGTTGAGCCCAATCTGTTGGCCGCTATTGTTTTCTACAGGGCAGGTATTCGAGCCTACATTTCCCAAATATGCGCCGCAAACGACCTGATCCTGCGGCTGGATGGTTTTATGCAGAGTGTTAGAGAGTTCAGTGGCCCAACCCGGCGTGATGACATAAGCGGGGGTGAACGAGTTGGTGCCGCTGTCCGACGCTGGCTGAATCAGGAAAACGATGCGCTTGCCGTTGAACGATGTGGTGGTGTTGTTTACGTAGTCAAGAATGCCTGCATCCAGATTGCAGAACTTGAAGTCAGTTTGCAAGTTCGATTCGGGACAGGTAGTAGGCACCGTCGTACAACGCGCGACATGCTGGGGAGAACCATCAGTGCAGCCAGTATCGACTTGGTTCCATGGAACCTGCACCACGATCCCGGAAATATTGGGTAACTCATTGCTGAGAAAGCTGCCGAAATAATTCTGGCCTTGCTGGCTACATCCACCGCTCGGAAACCCTCCCCAACAGAATGGCGCGCCGAAGGCAAAGACCTGCGGGTTTGCCATCTGGAAGAATGCGTATCCGCTAGGTTGGTCGCTGTTCTGCACGTACGCGTTGCCGCCCACTGTCCCGATCGGAACATGCCCAATAATCAGCGAATCACTCCAATAATCGATCGGTATCCCGTTGGATCTGGGTAGGTAAGCCCCTGATCCAGCGTATTGTTGCGATCCAAAGCCGCTGCCACGCAGATACGCAGTTCCTCCCGGCATCAGGGGCACACAGGTATTTCCCGAGCATGCGCCAGGGCTAGCAGAAACGCTTGTTAGTGTAGGAGCAGGAAACGTGTATTGGGCGGGCTGGCTCCAAGTTCCGTTTTGATTGACTAAGGCGTTGCCGGGGAACGTGCCATAGGGCACCCTTACTTTGATCTGTGTGGATGACAT
>JBEKTR010000034.1:0-19771 GCA_049515835.1 Terriglobales bacterium | reverse complement strand
CCACTGCTAGAGTATATGGATCGAGAACGAGTGACGAGGCGAGAGGGGGACCTGAGGGTGATTCTGTAGATCCGGTCGCGAAGCGAGTTCTACGCCACGGTGGTAGTTTCCTGCTTTAATTTCTCGGCCTGGTAGTGCGCGATGAGCGCATCCACGACGGGCTGAAGTTTGCCGTCCATAATTTCTGACAGCTGATGAATAGTTAGGCCGATGCGGTGATCGGTCATGCGATTCTGCGGGAAGTTGTAGGTACGAATCTTTTCGCTGCGATCACCGCTTCCAACCATAGCTTTGCGTTCCTTGGCGAGCGCGTCTTGTTGTTTCTGCATTTCGACTTCGTAGAGACGAGAACGCAGAACTCGCATCCCTTTTTCGCGGTTCTTGATTTGCGATTTTTCGTCCTGGCAACTGACGACGGTATTGGTCGGAATGTGCGTGATCCGGACCGCAGAATAAGTCGTATTCACCGATTGACCACCCGGGCCGGAGGAACAGAAAGTATCAATACGAAGATCTTTGGCTTCGATTTTGACGTCAACGTCTTCGGCTTCGGGTAGCACAGCAACCGTTACAGCGGATGTGTGAACGCGGCCCTGCTGCTCGGTTGCGGGCACGCGCTGCACGCGATGGACGCCGCTCTCATATTTCAATTGCGAAAAGACACGCTTGCCTTCGATGATGGCGATGACTTCTTTCATGCCGCCGACACCGGACTCCGATGTCGATAACACTTCGACTTTCCATCCTTGAGTCTCGGCGTATCGCGTGTACATGCGAAACATTTCCGCGACGAATAGAGTCGCTTCGTCTCCACCGGTACCGGCGCGAATTTCGAGGATGCTGTCTTTCTCGTCGTTTGGGTCTTTGGGCAATAACAAAACTTTGAGTTCTTCTTCGACGCCGCCAACGCGAGCTTCGAGTTTGTCGAGTTCTTCCTGCGCATAAGCGCGCATGTCCGAGTCTTTTTCGTCCGCCAACATGGCGCGGCTATCGGCGATCCCGCTGGTCAGATCTTTGTACTCGCGATATTTTTCGACGACAGGCACAATTTCGCTGTGCGCTTTGGCTGTCTTCTGATATTTCGCCGAGTCGTTGACGATGTCAGGCGAAAGGAGCGCCTGCGTCAGTTCTTCGTATCGCTTTTCGATTTGATCGAGTCTTTCAAACATGAGCTTATGTCCTCGGCCAGCAACGGCGCGTCCTGCTGAAAATCAATTCTAAGCTTTCTGGAGTTTGACAGAAGAGTAGGTTCGGGGAGGCCCCGCTAAGCAATGACCAATTCGCCGCCATGTTCTTTTTCTAGAACCATCGCATGGTCGAGCGCAATGATGGCGCACTGAGCTTGATCGTCGGAAGGGGGTTGCGTCGTGATGCGTTGCAGCCAGAGACCGGGCGCCGTCATCATAGCGAAAAGCGATCCGCGATGCTTGGCGGCGTAGCGAATGATCTCGTAAGATCCACCGACGATCAGCGGCAACAAGGCGATGCGCACAGCAAAACGAGCCCAGAAAGTTGTGACCGGAATTGCCATGTAAACGAGGATTGAGATTAGCATGACCGTCATCAGAAAACTGGTGCCGCAACGCGGATGAAAGGTCGGGTATTTCTGGACTTCATTCGTCTCGAGCGGATCGCCATTTTCGAAGGCAAAAACTGTTTTGTGTTCCGCGCCGTGATACTGGTACACGCGGCGGATGTCTTTCATCAGCGACAAGCCCCAAATAAATAAAAGGAAAAGGGCAAGGCGAACAAGACCATCCACAAGATTGAACATGATCTGGCCGCCAAGCGCGGGATTCACTTTTTTGATTTCCGTGGCGGCGACGAGCGGCAGATATTTGTACATGAAGATGAAAAACCCAACGGAGAAAATCACGTTGGCGGTTCCCATCCAACCGCTGATTTCGAATTTCTTTTTAGGCACATCGCCGGGCTGCGGTTCCGGTTGCAACTCTTCCATCACCACGTTGGTCGAATATTGCAGAGCGCGATAGCCAAGCTTCATGGCATATCCGAGCGTCATAATGCCACGAAGGACGGGCCAACCCATCCATTTATGTTTTTCTGAAGGACGCTCGAGCGGCTCACTCTGGGTAACAATTTCTCCCGATGATTTGCGGCAGGCTATAGCCCAGGCATGCGGCGATCGCATCATAACGCCTTCGAGGACGGCCTGGCCCCCAACCAGCGTTTCCTCACCACCTTCGAGGGCGGGCAACAGCTGCACGGTGAGGAAAAATCGCAACCAAGTTCGAATTCGGGCAGTTAGGCGCATAGGGGTTAGATGATCGTACCGGGCGAGAAGTGCCAAGATGTAAGGTTATCACAGGCGTGCCGGGCTCGGTTGGGCTATAAATCGCTAGATTTGTGCTAGTTACAGGGGATTGGGCGGGCATTAACCAGACTATGAAAGCGTTTGCAATAGCTTGCGAGAAGATTGCGGCAACGACCAAGAAACTCGAGAAGACCGCGATTGTCGCTGAATTGTTGACCTCGCTTACTCCCGAAGATGCTGCTGCGGCGGCAGTGTTTTTGTCGGGCAGGCCGTTTCCATTGTGGGAGGAGACGGCGCTGCAAGTGGGCGGGGCATTGCTATGGCGGGTGGTGACGGAGACTGCGGCTAAAAGCGATGCGGTAATTTCGGCGACGTATCGAAAATACGGCGACTTGGGGGCGGCGGCCGCGGAGATTTTGCCGGATAGAAATTTGAGCGTGGATTTGGCGGTTAGCGAGATCGAAAAGAGATTTCGTGCGATTGCGGCGGCACGAGGGATGGCAGCAAAGCGGGGTTTGGTGGGCGAATTGTTGGAGCAGGTCAGTCCAGTTGAAGCGAAGTACATTATCAAGATCATAACTGGCGATTTGCGAATTGGTCTGAAGGAAAGCCTGCTCGAAGAAGCGGTTGCTAAAGCATGTGGGGTGAGCCTAAAGGAGATCCAGCGGGCCAATATGCTGCTCGGCGATATTGGTCAAACATTCCTGTTCGCGCGCCAAGGACGGCTGTACGAAGCGAAAATGCGATTGTTTCATCCGCTGGGATTCATGCTGGCAAGTCCGGTTGAGTCGGCGGAGGAAGCACTCGTGTATTTTGCCGATGCCGTCGTCGAGAACAAGTATGACGGGATTCGGGCGCAGGCGCATTGTTCGTCCAGTCGAGATTCGGGCGATCCGGTGAAGATTTTTTCGCGGACGCGGGACGACATTACGGAATCGTTTCCGGAGTTGGCGGAAGCACTTGCAGGATTGCCGAAAGATGCGATCCTCGATGGCGAAATTTTGGCGTGGAATTATGACGCCGAGGGAACGGGGCGAGCTTTACCGTTCCGAATTTTGCAGGCCCGCATTGGGCGTAAGAAAGTCAGCGAGCAGCTCACGCGCGAGGTTCGCGTAGCCTATCTGGCGTTTGATTTGCTCTACGCGGACGGCGAGTTGCTGATTGCCAAGCCTCTGTGGGAGCGGGGGAAGATGTTGAGCGAGTTGCTGGCTGCGCCGCGAGTGAAGCAGACGAAGCAGCGCGAGCAGGAGCGATTTGTTTTTGACGAGGCAGAAGAAGTTCCGGCGCAAGTGATTCGAGCGCCGATTTATTCCGCGAAATCTCCCGAAGAGTTGGATGCGCTTTTCGACGCCGCACAGGCTGAAGGCAATGAAGGACTGATGATTAAAGATCCGGCATCGGCTTATTCTCCCGGTAAGCGGGGGAAATCATGGCTCAAGTTGAAGCGGGTATTGGCGACGTTGGACGTCGTCGTGACGGCCGTCGAATATGGCCATGGAAAACGCGCCGGAGTTTTGAGCGACTATACCTTCGCGGTCCGCGACGGCGAGCGACTGGTCAACATCGGCAAAGCTTATTCGGGGCTAACGGATGTTGAAATTGCGGAGATGACTAAATGGTTCTTGGATCATACGATTGAGGACGAAGGCTATCGGCGCATCGTAGAGCCGAAGATTGTGATTGAAGTCGCGTTCAACAACATGATGATTTCCGATCGCCATGAAAGCGGCTATGCGCTGCGCTTTCCACGAATTGTGCGATTGAGGCCGGACAAGCTGCCGGAAGATGCGGATACGATTGAAAGGGCGAGAGAGATTTATGAAGGGCAGAAAAACTAGCGGAATCTAGTGGTGGTGATGCTGTTCTTCCGTTTCGCTCACCGGAATGACGCAGCCGTGGGCAACTTCACATACGGCGTGTTCGAACTGAATGGTCGTATGGCTAATCCGGAAGTCGTGGCGCAGGCACTCTTTGACGTCTTTGAGAATTCGCTCGCTGACTGAGGGCGGAATGTCAGCGATGGAGATGTGGCAGGAGAGGGCGCGCGTTTCCGAACCGATGTTCCAGACGTGCAGGTCATGCACGTCGTTGACGCCGTCAATTGCACAAATCGCGGTCACGACGCTATCCAGGTGAATGCCGCGGGGCGTGCCTTCGAGCAAAATGTTGAGCGTCTCGCGGACAATGCCGAAGCCGGACCAGAGGATCAACACGCCAATACCGAAAGAAAGCGCGGAGTCAATCCAGGTTTGGCCGGTCGCTAGAATGGCCCAGCCGCCGGCGATGACGGCAGCGGTCGAGAATGTGTCGCCGATTTCATGGAGCAATGCGCTCCGAATATTCACGTCGCGGTCGGCACGAAGAAGCATGAGCGTAATCGCGCCGTTCATGGCCACACCGACGGCGGCGACCGCCATCATGATGCGGGGCTGCACCGGCTCGGGATGCTGCAAACGGTGGAAGGCCTCGTAGAAAATCAGAAAGGCAACGATGACGAGCGAGGCCGCATTGACCAGAGCGGCGAGCACTCCGGCGCGATGGTAGCCGTAAGTCTTGGTCGCGCTCGGCGGACGGTTTTGCAGATAGACCGCAACCAGCGAGAGCAGAAGCGCGAGAAAGTCGGAGAGGTTGTGTCCGGCCTCAGAGAGCAGCGCGAGCGAATGGGCACGAATGCCCGCGATGACCAGCAGAATAATGTAACCCAACGTGACGGCGAGCGAGATCCGCAGGACTTTGCTGGTCTTTTCGCTAGAGCCGTGGCCACCGTGAATATGCATCTAGGCCAAGTTTACCGCGTCTCGAGCGAGGAGAGAAATAGCCGGAGACATATCCGGAATCGGCCTTAGCCGGCGTGCGATTTCAGCCGTTCCGCAATTTGGGCGAGCAGGCCAGCGGCGACTTCAGCCGGATCTACGGTGGAGTAATGATTAGTAATCTCAATACGAGGCAAGTTTGCCGAAAGTGCGTCGAAAGCCCTTTGGGTGTCCTGCGATGCCGAGAGGTCCGGGTTTAACAATAAAACCCGCGGCGGAGTGAGACGCATGACGAGCAAAGAATCCTCAAGGCTGGGGCTGGTAAAGGCCGTGTAACCAGCGCGCCGTAAGACCTCTCGGAAATAGGCCAGCACATCGGGGTTGGGATGAATGCAAAGCACCGACGGCCCGCAAGGCTTTAACTTTTCAAAGGGAAGGGCCAGACGCGCGAATGCAGCCGTGGCATGTTCTTCGCTATCTTGCAGATCAAACAGCTTGTCGAGGTGAGTTAATTTCAAAACTTTCGCGATAGTCTCGGGAACATTGCACAGCTTAATGTCGCCACGCATTTGGCGGGCTGTGGTCACCGAACGCACCATGACGCCAAGGCCGCTGCTATCCACAAACTCGACCGCGCCCAAGTTGAGGACAACCTGGTTGCGCAGGCTCATCAGACTACAGATGTGGGCTCCGAGCAGTTCTTCTTCGGGACCGGCGACGATGCGGCCACTACAGCGGACAATGGCAACCTTTCCCGCTTCCCGTGTTTCCAGCGCGAGTTGCAACTTGTCTCCCATAGAAAAAGGTAAAAGCCCCGTCGGCAGCGAATCTTACGCGGGTGAAACAAGATTAGTCAATAAAAACAACGCGTCCACGGAACATCCCTCCGTGGACGCTTTAAGCCAGTTCGCTTGAATTTCTTAATTAAAGCGCCGCGCAAACGGCCTTGACTTCTGTGTACTGCTCCAACACTTCGTGGCCCATCTCGCGACCCCATCCGGATTGCTTATATCCGCCGAAAGGTAGAGCCGCGTCGAAAATGTTGTAGCAGTTAATCCAGACCGTGCCCGCCCGCAGGAGAGCCGCGGTGCGGTGAGCTTTCTGGATGTCGCGCGTCCAGATGCCGGCGGCTAGGCCGTATTCCGAGTTGTTGGCGTTCGCCACCAGTTCTTCGGGATCGCGGAACGGGATGGCCGTAACCACCGGTCCGAAGATTTCTTCGCGGACGACTTTCATATTTGGGTTGGTATTGACGAGCACGGTGGGTTTGACGAAGTATCCCTTGTCGCCCAGCCGCTCACCGCCTGCCGTAGCCTTAGCGCCTTCGGCGAAGCCGGATTCCAGATAGCTGCAAACCCGGTTGAGTTGCTCGGCGGAAACGAGCGGCCCCATGTCAGTAGATTTCTCCATGCCAGGACCGACTCTGATTTTTTCGGCCCGCGCGGAAACCCCTTCGACGACCTTGTCGAAGATGCTGCTCTCGATGAAGAGCCGCGAGCCGGCGCAGCAGCATTGCCCATGATTGAAGAAGATCGCGCTTGCCGCGCCTGCGATGGCGCTGTCGAGGTCCACATCAGCGAAAACCACGTTGGGAGATTTGCCGCCCAACTCCAGGGAAACTTTCTTTAAATTCCCTGCAGCCGCATGCAGGATGAGCTTGCCCACTTCGGTCGAGCCGGTGAAGGCAATTTTGTCCACGTCAGGATGAGCGGCCAGCGCCGCTCCCGCAGTTTCGCCATAGCCGGGGATGATATTCACAACACCATCGGGAATTCCGGCTTCCTGAATCAGTTCACCGAGGCGGAGGACCGATAGCGGCGTTTGTTCAGCGGGTTTCAAGACGATGGTATTGCCAGTGGCCAGAGCGGGACCGAGCTTCCAGGCCGCCATTAACAGGGGGAAATTCCACGGAATGATCTGCCCGACCACTCCCACTGGCTCTCGTAGCGTATACGCCAGATACTTGGCGCCAGGCGTATAGGGCACAGAAAGAGGAATGGTATTGCCTTCGATTTTTGTGGCCCAGCCCGCCATGTAGCGGAACAGTTCGGCAGCAAGTGGAACATCGGCAGCGCGTGCGACTTTGTAAGGCTTACCATTATCGAGCGATTCAATTTCGGCAAACTCGTCGCGACGCTGTTCGAGCAGATCGCCAAGCTTCCAAATGGCGCGCCCGCGCTCGGAAGCGGTCATCTTCGACCAGGGGCCGGTTTCAAAAGCGGCCCGCGCAGCTTTCACGGCGCGGTCAATGTCTTCGCGATCACCTTCCGCAACCTGCGAAAGCACTTCACCGGTCGCCGGATCGAATGTCGGAAAGGTCTTGCCCGATGCAGCTTCGACCCACTTGCCATTAATCAACATTTTGTGCGTGCGGGAAATAAAATCGGAAACGTTGTCTCCAGGTGGAACGATCTTCATAGCAGTTGCCATATTCTCTCCTTCTTTTCGGGTATTCAGACCAAGGCGCACGGGCCGGGGCGCGAAAAGGCGTCGGAGCGGTGCAGGTTGACCCCGGCAAAATTATAGGCTCAATTCTGCCGGTTCGCAGCGCACCAAGAGAAACTTAACTGCAGGCGACTGCTTCCACCCTTGGGAAGATCGCGTAGACGAGAAAGAACGGCTTACTCGCGGGTGAGTTCGCCTTCTTTTACGCCGGCAATGGTCACGAAGCGGATGACTCCCTTGGAATCCTCGAAAATCAATCCGGTGCCCTCGCTGTTGACGACAGCGGTAACGAGGCGGCCGTAGGATTTTGGGATTCCACCATGGGTGGGCGAGGTGTCGTAGCGGGCCAGTTCGCCTTCTTTCATGCCCGTGACGCTGACAAATCGGATTACGCCGTCGGAGCCTTCAAAAACTAGCCCGGTGCCAATTTGGTCAGCGATGGCGGTAACGAGACGGCCGTAGGACTTGGGAACTACACCCTGCGAAAATGCGGCTGCATGCGCTACGGTCGCAGTATGATTGCCCACCATATAAGCTGCGACAAGCAGCAGACTACACACTGATACAAGCAGAATTCTCTTCCGCATAGGTCAGTTCCCTCCTTGGATTTCTGGCTGTACCTTACCGGAGGTTAATTCGTACCGGCCGGTTGGACAAGGATTTTGTGCATCATGCCCAGATCTTCATGCAACAGGATGTGGCAGTGGAACAGATAGGTACCTTCTGTGTTGGGATCGCTGAAATCCATGCGCAATTTCACGCTGTGGTAAGGGTTGCCCGGACCTTCCCAGAAAGGAATTTGAATCGTGTCCATCATATCGTGATGGGCCGCGGGCTTCCCGTCCACTTCAAGGACGGTGAAATGCTGCTGGTGAATGTGAAAGGCGTGAGTTTCGAGGGCACGATTCTCAATGGTCCAGTCTTCCATGGCGCCCACTTGAGTTGTGATCGCGGGCTTCTCATCGGCTTCGAAGACTTTCTGCTGCTGTCCATCCACAGTAATGTAGAACTGGATGGGACCGTTCGTGCCGCCAAATTCCTCGGAGAAGAAAAGTTTGCGTTGCGTGGTTGCGGGCTTGTTGGTAACGTCCACCAGCCTTGAGGTATTAACCGGCGGCCCACTGACGGGCTCCGTGTAGCTCGAGGTCTTGTCGGCCTCCGTACTGAGCTCGATATTGGCAATTGTTTGGAGGAGATCGGGATTGCCGGTGGGCCCGGTGGAGTAGTTGTTGGTGACGAAGGACGCCGCTTCGCCGGCGGTAGGGGCTTCTACGATAAACTCGGCGCGCCCTGCGGGTGGAATGATAATCGAGTTTTCCACGCGCGGCTGCGAAAGCGGATACCCATCAAGCGCTATCAATTCAAAATTCTGGGCTTTGAGGTTGTATTGCAACTGAAGTACGAGGAAATCCTGGATGGTCGCATTCGCGACACGCCAAAACTCTTTGGTGCCGGGCTTCATCTGGATGATCGGTAGAGGCAGGCCGAAAACGGCCTGGTGATAGTTCAGGGTGAGTTGATAAGGGCCGGGAATCCATGGAACCAGATATTGCTGCCGAACGACGAAAACGCGCTCGGTAAGACCGGACACTTCGGGGCGAACTTTTTCCATCCCGTTCACGATCAAAGCGCCCGCAGCTCCACCATTGACCTGGAATTCGGCGAATCCGTGGATGTGCGGGTGGTACCAGTACAACCCGGGGGGCTGGTCGCTGGGGATCTGCATGTTGTACTGAAATCCCTTCGTCCCCGGTTGAATGAGGGTGTTGATGACGTCATCCTGATGACACTTCGGAGGAACGTTCATGCCGTGAAAATGGACATTGGTGGAACTGATCGTGTTAGCTCCGCTATCGCCGCAGATCGGTTCCGAAGTGGGGGCCATTTTCATCGCGGTGGTCGAGCCATCACTTTGAATTTCGTTCTTGACGCCCAGCTTCAGCATATCGCCTTGATTCAGGCGCAGAGTCGGCGCTTCCACGATTCCCCGCGTGCCTTTGTAGTCGTAGCAATAATGCGTAAAGCCCTGGTCGTCAACGGAGTGCCCCATAACGAAGTCGGCGCTCAAAACACCGTTGACGCTCGTGATCTCATACGGATCGTACACAACGGTTCCGAGTTGCGGACGGCCCGGACAATTTTGGGCGTGTACGGACGCCGATAGAAATGAAAGCCCGACAATGGCGGTCAACAAATGAATACGCGCAGACTTCATGCTCGACTCCTTAGTCGCTAATCAAGAAATTAAAGGCTGGACAAAACCAAGCACTTCCACTAAGCCGGTCAAAACGCACGCGGCGGAAAACTGGCAATCGACAACAGTCCCTGGCTATCGGGATCAGCGGTCGGCGCATTTCCCGCGCCGCTGAGGGTGCAGCTTCCGTTCGCGGACTGTATCTGAACCGCCCCGATCGAAGAAGGCGCCCCGAACTCCGCTCCGTAAATCACCCCCCCGGTTCCGGTTGCGCTGGCCAATGTAAGACTGCCGAGGTAATACCAGTCCGATCCGTAGCCTTGAAGAAGCGTAGAACGGCAACCACCCGAAATAGTCCCAGTGGACTTGTCAAAAAATGCGGCGGAAATCCTGTCTCCTTGGGAGTTACTAACATAGAGCAAAGTTTCATCCGGGCTCAACATTACATTGCTTGAGTTAATGCCAGCAGGCGATGCAAAGGTAGTGGTTTTGCTCAGTTTGCCCGACGATATATCCGAGATCTCTATCTGGGTATGGCTCGAAGTATCGCCAAAAATCGCGAAGTGCCCGTCCTGTGTAATATCCACGCCACTGGGATAGCTGTTGCCGAGGGCGGAACCGGATGAGTTCTGGGCATCACCATTTGACACGGGCAGACCCGAAGAAATGTTGAAGGATTCGATGGAGCCGTCCCCGTAAGTGACGACGAGAATATTGCCGTTCGCGGCCATGCCATCCACGATGCCGCCCTGCAAGCCTGCGACCTGAACATCGCCTACAAAGCTCAGCGCACAGCCGGATTGAATTGCAAAAGTGCCGATCGTACTCGTATCAGTAAAGCTGGCGTAGAGATATTGGTTGTTGAGCGCGAGTCCAATACCGTTGGAGGTGCCCGTATCGGTTTCCGAACCGGTTGCATTGCCAACTGCGGTCAAAGTACTTACATTGATGCTGGCAATGTCTGCGGTCGCGGCGTCTGACGCGAACAGGCATTGATTGCTGCCGCTATTCAGCGCCTTAATGCGCCCAGCCGGGAAATACCCTCCAGCGATGCCGTAGCCTTGGGTTAGCACTTGTTGGGCCAGCGTAAGGCTGCCATTTGTTCCGACCGTATAGAAACTGACGCTGTTCGGGAAGAAATTCCCGGAATTGTCGTCATTGGTGACGACATATTGAGGCGTACTTGCCGCAGCGGCGAAACCGCACGAAAATAATGAGAGACCCAATAGAATAAGGAACTTCCCTAGCTCGCGAATGCCCATAGAACCTCAATCAATACTGCCAGAATAAAATAAATCACGCCATTCAGTGCAGGGTAGAGAGCAAAGTCCCCTAGGCCGAAAGACTCACAAACGCTCGACTGTACTTAATAGTACATATCGCTCGATCTTAGCTCTGTAACTAGCCATGAAATCAGCAACTTCGCAAACGAGAACGGACAGTTCAGCTTACAGTTTGATACTCCGCAGTCCAAACTTTCGTTACGTGACAAGTTCAGTCTACTCCTTCGAAAATAAATCGTCGGGCCGCAGAGTCGCCAATTCCCCGCGCTGTAATGCAACTTATACTGGGAGAATGGGTTAGAAGCTACTGGATATTGCTACTGGATATTAAGGTTGCTTCCGAGGCCAACCGGATAAGTCCAATCTGTATCGAAGGTCAAGTAAAGTGAAAAAAATCACATTCCTCCTCGTTTTGAGTCTCAGTTGGTTGGTGTCGGCCCATGCCCAAGCGACGCTATTCATGGAGGAGCCTTTCGGTTTTTTCGGCAGCATGAATCCGACCGGACATGCGGCAATCTATCTATCGCAGGTTTGTGCGGAAACCCCTACTCACCTACGGCGATGCGGGCCCGGAGAAAGCGGAGTAGTCATCAGCCGCTACCACAAAGTTGCAGGCTACGACTGGATTGCCATTCCGCTGATTCCTTATCTCTATGCTGTGGATCAGGCCGACGCCGTTCCCCCCGATCCTGATCAAAAGACCGTGGCGGAAATGAGAAATCGGTACCGTCGTACATATTTATCAGACATAATTCCAGACGATCCGTCCGGTCAAGTGCCTCGTGGAGAGTGGACACAGCTGGTGGGAGCGTCCTACGACCGAAAAATCTACGGGTTCGAACTGGCCACGACGCCGGATCAGGATGACGACGTTATTGCATATTTGAACGAACGGAAAAACGCGGCGCACTTCAATCTTTTCTTCAGCAATTGCTCCGATTTCGCGAGAGAAGTTTTGAACGAGTATTACCCACACGCTCTACATCGCAACTTCATCGCTGACACCGGCTTTACCACACCCAAGCAGATTGCTCGCCTAATGGTGCGCTATGGACATCAACATCCGGAGCTGCGATTTTCCGCGTTCGTGATTCCACAAGTGAAGGACAAACTCGCACACAGCACGCCAACGCGCGGTGTGCTGGAATCGTTAGTCAAGACGAAGAAGTATGCGATACCGCTGTTCTGCTTTCACCCCTGGGTGGCAGGGACAATGGGAGTGGCTTACCTGGCCATGGGAAGGTTCAATCCGTCGCACTATGCGGAAACGGTTTATGACCCTCGCGAAGATCTTCACGAACTACCCCAGGATTTACTTGCGGAGCGCCGCACTGGCGCTACTTCGACCCCGTAACCTCGCCGCACCTTCCGGCTTGTAAAGAAACACGAACCCGGGGACACGCGCAATGGCCTGGACGTTGATAGAATCAAGTTCATCACGCGTATTAAGAATATAGTCAAGACTGGACTCATACATTTGCGAATCCCCAAGAAGTGGCTGATTTTTATTTTGTTTTCTATCGCGGCCGTGTCGGCCGCGCAAACCGTGAATTCATCTTCGACGGCACAACAGCTTCCTAACAGCCCATCAGCATCGCAGTCGGCGCCGCAATCGACTACGCAACCGACGGACCAGCAGTCAAAAAGTGCTCAAGGCAAGTCTGGAACTGGCTCCTCAAACGGCACATCGAACGACCGTCTTTTTTATGCCTTGCCCAATTTTCTGACGCTTGAAAATAGCGCCAACGTGCCACCGCTGACTGTCGGGGGCAAATTCAAAGTAGTCACACGCAGCGCCTTCGACCCCGTTCAATTCGTATGGTATGGATTTCTTGCAGGACTCAGCCAAGCGGAAAACAGCGAACCGGGTTACGGCCAGGGCGCCGAGGGCTATGGCAAACGCTATGGTGCCGCCTTTGCCGACGGAACGATTGAAAACTTCATGGTCGGTGCTATATTTCCTTCCGTGCTGCGTCAGGATCCGCGTTTTTTTCAGTCGGGCAAAGGCAGCTTTATGCACCGGACCGGTTATGCGGTCAGCCGCGTGTTTCTAACCCATGGAGACAATGGCAAGACGCAATTTAATTTCTCTGAGATTCTGGGCAGCGCAAGCTCGGCCGCGATTTCGACATACAGCTACCACCCCAGCGGCGACCGCACTTTAGGAAATACTGCCAGCGTCTGGGGGAGCGAAATGGGCTATGACACGATCACATTTGTCATAAAAGAATTCTGGCCTGATATCCGCCGCAAAATACGCAAATCGAAGCCTGCTCCTACCCAGTAAAATGCAAGCCCATGTTCCGAACAAATCTACTCCGCGATAAACGTATTTTGATTACGGGCGGCGGCACTGGACTGGGCCGCGGCATGGCGCATCGTTTTCTGGAGTTGGGGGCGACGGTCCACATTTGCGGACGGCGGCAGGAAGTACTCGACGAGGCGGCCCGCGAACTGGACATCGTCGCGCCCGGAAAAATTCACATTCATACCTGCGATGTGCGGGACCTGGCGCGGGTTGAGGAGATGATCTCCGCTATCTGGGCTGATGGCACGCTCGATATTCTTGTCAACAATGCCGCGGGAAATTTTCTGGCCCGCACCGAGGAGCTTTCATCTGGAGGATTCAACGCCGTTCTCGGCATTGTGCTCATGGGCACCATCAACGTCACGCTGGCTTGTGGAAGGCGCTGGTTGGAAGCAAAGAGCCCTAACCAGAAGAGAGTGGTGCTCAACATTGCAGCAACTTACTGGCACACTGGCTCCGCCTATGTGGTACCCTCGGCCACGGCAAAAGCGGGTGTCGTAGCGTTTACGCGTAGCCTGGCGGTGGAGTGGGGTGACCGTGGCATTCGCATGAATGCCATCGCGCCCGGCCCTGTGCCTACGGAAGGCGCATTCTCGCGAGTGTTGCCATTGCCGCAGCTCGAAAAAATTGCTTTGGGGAAAAACCCTCTAGGCCGCTTTGGCACAGTCGAAGAGCTAGCGAATCTGGCAACGTTTCTGGTAAGCGACCAATCCGGGTATATCAATGGTGAAGTCGTCACAATGGACGGCGGAGAGTGGTTGCAGGGCGCTGGCGAATTCAGCGACCTCGGCAAGTTGCTGACCGATGCCGATTGGCAATCGCTAAAACCAAAGAAAAAAACTTAAAGACTTAGTCGTGATCGCTGGAACTTTTGCCCACCCCCGCCAGCCAGCGGAACAACATGTTCACGACGCTAAGCACGATTGCTCCCCAAAATGCGGCGCCGAACGAATCCACGTGGAAACCGGGGACAAGGGCCGAAGCGAGCTCAATCATCAGGGCGTTAATCAGGAGCCAGAAAATTCCCAAAGTGATGACGGTCAGTGGGAATGTCACGATTTTCAGAAATAATCCGAGGGTGGCGTTAATGAAGCCGATTGCCAATGCGGCAATGAGGGCGGCGACTGCTCCGCCAACGTGGAATCCCGGCACCAGCCGGGCCACAAGCCATACGGCAAGAGCGCTCAAAATCCAGTTAAGAATGTGTTTCATCGCATGAGTATAACGCGATGGGGTATCAAAATAGCCATTTTCGCCTTAGGATGAAGCCGCTCGCTATCTCGGCGTAAGATTAATTCAAGATAAATAGTGGAGTGTTTTCATGATTTCGTTATTCAGGCTCACGCGTTGGATATTTCCGGTTGCCCTGTGCGCACTGGCCACGGCATCTGAAGGGCAGACCTGTCTCGTCGGCAGCGACATGGACGAGGCCACGCGCACGGCATTGACGCGCACAGCACAGCACGATTTTGATCTGCTTGCCAGCGGTGACAAGGCAGGCCTTAAACAGGTTTCTGCCCCTTCGCTGGCATCCGATTTTTCCGGCATTGAAGCCGTTGTTCAGGAAAATCATGCAAGCTTGGCGCTGGTGCACGCCACCGCGAAGCCGCCGTTTTTGTTGAAGGCGGACAAACCCGAAGCAGGAAGCAATTCACAGAGCGGAGAATTTTTGTGTGGTGTATTCGGCGCTCACGGGCAGACCGCCGATAGCGCGGAATTTATCATTCCCAATCTTCCCACCGGTCAATATGGCATCGTCATGATGGATGCTCCTGCGAAGACTCCAGTGACCGCGACTTTCGTCCTGCAACTGCAAAACACAGATTGGAAATTGGCCGGGCTTTACGTGAAAAATTCACAAGTGGCAGGACACGATGCCAATTGGTTTGCCCAACAGGCCCGCGCCTTCGCCGCTAAAGGCCAACGTCGTAACGCATGGCTTTACTTTCTGGAAGCGCGGGACCTCGCTGTTCCCGTCCAGTTCATGACTACGCAATTGAGCGACAAGCTTTACGATGAGTCACAGGCAGTCAAGCCTACGGATTTGCCGGACAATAATCTGGTTGAACTCCCAGCGATCACGGGCAAGTATCAAATGACTGCAATTTTCCCAACTGCTGTGGAAAATGATGTGGACGTCGTTGTGAAATACCAGTACCCCGATCTCTCCAACACGATGAAGGCGTTTGAAGCGAATCAGGTGGTCACCAAAGCGCTTCTAGTGAAATATCCGGAGTTCCGCGATGCCTTTGCGGGAGTGGTCGCGCGTGCGGTTGAACCCTCAGGTAAAGATTACGGATCCCTCGTGTCCATGAAGGATATTAAGTAGGGCGGAGTTGATGAATCCCTTTAAACAAGAAAGTGAGATCGAGGTAAGTACGACGTCAGGGATGTTAAGGATCAGCGTTCATCCAAGAGTCGATCGCTTGTGGATGATCATTGAGATCGTCATCACTGGCACTGTTGCATATTGGTTCTATCGGGGATGGTCGACGTACTCGACTCTAATACGGATATTTGCGGCATGGTGTTTTGTCGGCGCAATCATCGCTTGGTTCTACAAGCTATCCGGGTCGGAGTTAATTGAGATCGACGATCGGCACCTGACCATTCGTAAGACAGTGCTCGGATGGGAGCGCACCTCGGAATATCCGACCGAGGATTGTCGAGGGCTCCAGATACGCGAACGAAATGAAGACGAGTATGGATTGCAGTGTAAAGTCGGACGGCGGACTGTTCTTTTTGGCGAGTATATTCCCGAGACAAAGGCGGAAGAGATTCTAACGATACTTCAGCGAGACCTGCCTGCTGTCGCCGACAAGATGCTTTTGCAACACCCCGACAAAGAACACTTCACAACACTGCGACTGAATTGAGCCGGAGGCATCTTGCGGCTGGCCGGGCCTTTTAATTCGCTTGGTCCAAGGTGCATTTCTCCGGCGGCTTATCATCGCGTAAACCGACGAACACAGGAGCGCGCAATTTGGGTTCACCGCCGTCGGCGCCTTCCGTCCATTCCGCATACTTAATCTCGGCCACCAGTGCAGGTTTCGTCCAGTGGACGTGCCGCATATCCACATCTACGTCACCATGAAACGGGTTCCTTTTCGCGTCATTCTCTTTGAGAAGCGCAGCGATGCCCTTCAATTTTTGGCGATCGAACCCCGTACCGACCTGCCCTACGTGAATCAACTGCTTTTTCTTGTCGTAGAGGCCGAGAACCAGCGAGCCGAAAAATTCGCGGCTACCGTCGGGGTCGGTCCATCCGCCAATCACGCAGTCCACGGTGCTGGTGATTTTGATTTTAAGCCAATCGGAGCTTCGTTTCTCCTGATACACGCTGTCGGCACGTTTGGCGAGAATACCCTCGAGACCTGTCTTCTGCGCCGCTTCGAACAAATCGAAACCGTTGGGAAAATGCTCGGAATAACGCAATATACCGCCGGGCTTAACTAGTTGGGAGAGCTTTGCTTTGCGTTCGAGCAGCGGTGCGCGGCACAAGTCATACCCGTCGAGATAGAGAAGATCGAAGGCGTAATACTGAATTGCGAGGCTGCGATCGCCGGAAACGCGCCGTCCGTAGGCGCGAATGCCGGTTCGCTTCTGAATTAAAGAAAAGGATGTCCGGCCAAGTTCATCGAGGGCAACGACCTCGCCATCGAGCACGGCGGTTTTCGCCTTGAGCAAATCCGGCAGGACAGCAAGTTCGGGGAATTCTTTGGTCAAATCGTTTTGATTGCGCGAGAGCAGCTCGACTTTGCCGTCGGCGATGTAAGCGATGGCGCGATAACCATCCCATTTGATTTCATAGACCCAATGAGGATCGTTGAACGGCTTTTCCGCAATCTGAGCGAGCATTGGCTGGACAGCCGTAGGCATCGGCGCTTTGCGGGCATCGGCCAGATCTACTGAACTGGATTCTTCAGGCTTCGCCCGGCCTTGACGGCTTTTTTTTTTCGCGCTCCCTGACTTAGTCCCGGCTTTGCCATTTTTCGTTTCGGCGTCGGCCTTCTTGCGTCCTTTGGCCAGAGCTTCTTCGACCCAACTAGATTTTGCGTTGCCGCTCGATGCGGGACGACTGCTGGTCCATTCTTTTGATTTCGCGTCTCCCGCGATTTCGTTAATGGTTCGTTTTGTAAGAACGGAAGCGTCGTATTTCTTGTCGTCAATGTCAAAACTGGGAACGGCGTAATCGTCCTGCTTTTTGATGAGCAGCCATTCGTTTCCTTTGCTTCCCGGCCGCCGCGCCCGAATGTGCACGATGGCGAAATCGCCTTTCAGTTTCTTTCCGTGGAGGCGAACCTTCAAATCGCCTTTTTTCAACATGGCATCAGCTTCAGCATCGCTCGCGGGAACGTACTTCCCTTTCACGGTGACCGGCGACAGCGGTTCCCAGGTACCGACATCCCAGACCATGACCGCGCCCGCGCCATAGTTGCCTTCTGGGATGGTGCCTTCGAAATCGAAGTACGACACTGGATGATCTTCGACCTGCATGGCCAAACGCTTGTCGGCCGGGTCAAGTGATGGGCCTTTGGGGACGGCCCATGACTTCAAGACTCCGTCCATCTCCAGACGAAAGTCGTAGTGCAATCGTGTGGCGCGGTGTTTTTGCACGACGAAGCGGTGCCCTGTTTTCGCAGCCCGTTCCGGCGGAGGCTCAGGAGTCTCCTCAAAACGGCGCTTTCGCTTATATTCTTCTAAAGACACAAAGATATTTAATCACAGGGGACGCCAGAATGAATGGAGCCCAGCACTATGCAGCGGGAATATCCTGAGTTGCCGCTGGTGGGAGTTGGCGCAATCGCTATTGAGCAGGGCCGCGTGTTGCTGATCAAACGCGGCAAGCCGCCACTTGAGGGTCAGTGGTCGATTCCGGGCGGCATGCTGGAAATCGGCGAAGAATTGCGCGAGGCAGCCGTACGCGAAGCGCGCGAAGAAACTGGTATTCAGGTTGAAGCTGGCGAACTGCTGGGCGTGTTTGACCGCGTTTTGCGGGACGCGGAAGGTCGTGTGCAATATCACTATGTGCTGATCGATTTCCTCTGCTACGTCATCGGCGGGGAGCTTCGTGCCGGCGGCGATGCCAGCGAAGTGCAATGGTTTACCCCGGAAGAAGTTGCCAAGCTTCCATTGATGAAAGACATGATCGAGGTGATCCGGCTAGGATTCGGATGCGCTAAATAGCTGCTAGCCTTCTTCCCAGAACCTTTCGCTCAGATATTTGTCGCCGGAATCGCAGAGGATGGTCACGAATACGGCGGACTCGCCTTTTTTCAGTTTTCGGGCCAGATGGAGGCAACCGACGACGGCTGCCCCCGCGGAAACGCCCACCAGCAGTCCTTCTTCACGGGCCAGACGCTTGCACATTGCGTAAGCGGCTTCGGTAGAAATCGCAATATTCTCGTCGGCGAGTGACGGATCGTATATCTTCGGCACGAGCGCGCTAGGCATGTGTTTAGCGCCTTCAATGCCGTGAAAAGCTGAATCTGGCTGCAATGAAACACACCGAATGTCTGGGTTCAGCTCCTTGAGCCGCCGCGTGGTACCGACGAACGTGCCACTCGTACCCAGCATGGAGACAAAATGCGTGATACGACCTTCAGTTTGTTGCCAAATTTCATTGGCGGTGCCATGGTAATGAGCCTGCCAGTTGGCATCGTTCGAATACTGGTCGGCATGGAAATATTTTTCAGGTTGAGCGGCGAATAGTTCATGAGCCTTGCGGATCGCGCCGTCAGAGCCATCACCCGGATCGGTGTAAACGACATCAGCACCGTAGGCGTGGAGAATGCTCTTGCGTTCGACCGACACATTTTGCGGCATGCATAGAGTCACGGGAAATCCTTGCGCGGCTCCGAGCATGGCATAGGCAATACCAGTGTTGCCGCTGGTGGCGTCGAGAAGAATTTTCCCGGGAGAAAACGCGCCACTCGCCCGGCCCTGCGCGACGATGTTGGACGCAGCGCGGTCTTTTACGGAGCCGCCGGGATTGAGCCACTCGGCTTTACCGAGAAATTGAACGGTGGAAAATTCAGCGCCAATGCGTTGCAAGCGCAACAAAGGAGTATTGCCGATTCGCTCTGTATTCTTCATTCCCGACAGCCGGAGCTTGCCGGCGTCTGGATTGGTATCTGACGAAGACAATTGCACTTGCGCGGGTTTCGAGGTAGCTTTGCGAGCCATACAACGCCCTGACCATGACCAACGTAATGGCAGCCATACAGAAAATTAATGCTGCATTCGGTGTTTGTTAGATTATAAGGAAGCGTGCCTCGTTTGAGCAGCACCTGCTAATCTCGAAAGAGGTAATGCTCGGAAATTCATCGTGATGGCGCTCTCATGCATCACATAAGCAAGCAAGAAGGGATTTCAACCGATACATGGCAAGCAATACAGAAGCAAGAACGTACGAAGAAGCAATGAACTGGCTGCGCGATCATGGCTTTGACTTGATCGAAGCGCCGGGCATGCAGGGACGCTTGTTCCTTAAAAAATACAACTGCTCGGCAG
>JBEKTR010000033.1:0-19884 GCA_049515835.1 Terriglobales bacterium | reverse complement strand
TACGGTGTGAGTTCAAACACCACCCCATCCAGATTGGCGCCGCCGCCTTGTGTGACCCCGTAGAAGTTTCCTAGATTGTCTTCATAGAGTGCGCCGGAGGGGCCATCGCCATCGCTGCAACCGCTTTGCTGGCAAAAATTGTAGAGGACGGTCTCTTTGCCGCCGGCACTGATCTCGAAAAGATTTCCGTGAGAGAAGCCGTCCAACCCTGAAACTCCGAACACGGCTTTTCGCCGGGCATCCACAATTACGCCGTATGCCGGATTACCTCCATCGGCGCCATCAAAAAGAAAACTGCTCTTCTGGCCGCTGCGTGTTACGCGCACCACCGCGCCGCTGCCGTCGTAGAAGCTTTGGAAGTTTCCTCCATACAACAACGTCGTATAGAAATTTCCATCCGGATCGAAGCTCACCACGCCGGGCTGCGCGCTCAACAAGACGTTGTTCGCCCGCACGATAGGAAAGGCCACCAAAACTTTTTCTGTCCAAGCCTTTGCACTGGAGGTGAGTTTGAAAACCGCGCCGCCCGTGAGCTTGTCGGCGCCGCCCGCTACGGTCGTGCCATACAAATCGCCGGCAGCATTAAAAGTCATGCCCCATAGCGGCCCCTCGCCGTCTTCGCAATTCACGCCCACAAGCACAGAGCAAAAATCGTAGATGACTCTTTCGTTCCACTCGCCGGAAGCGCTCGACAACGCAAAGGCCACACCCGCGTCGAAGAGACGATTTCCTCCATAAAACGCGGTGCCATAAAGGTTTCCTGCCGCGTCTATGGTCAACGGGCCTTCCGGCACGGCTCCGTCCGCGCAATCTGCGTCACTGGCTTTGCAGAAAGTGTAAAGCAGCGTATAAATCCAGTTTTCCCCGGGCTGCGAAGGAGGCGACAACTCGAACGCCACGCCGCAGCCGTTGCAAACCCCGTTTTGTACAAGGTTGCCGCCGGTTGTGGTCGTGCCGAAAAGATTGCCTGCTTTATCAATAGCGAGGCTATTGGGATTGCCTCCGTCAGGGCAATTAAAGCCCGACCCTCCCTGGCAAAAATAATAGAGCGTCTTCTCACTCCATCCGCCGTAGCCATCCGGAGAGATTTCGAAAATCGTTCCACATCCTCCGCCATAACAAGCGCCCGGGATGCCGCCCGCATTCGCGCTGCCATAGAGATTGCCGGCACTGTCCGCGACCAGGTTCGTAATCGGAGAAAGGCCGTCATTGGGAGAGCTGCCGAAGTTATAAAGCACCTTGTAGGTTTGGCTTTGGGCGGCAATGTGGCTGAAGCATAAAGAAATTGTGAGGAGGAAGAAAAGCAAGATTCGCTTCAAAGCAAATGCTCCTTCATAGACAAAGTGGGCAGCGAATCCTATCGTTGGCGAGCCTTCGTCCGCAAGGGGAGGAAAGACTCCGGTGCCATTCAGAATACCTGAGGGGATTGCCGAATGGAGGGACGAACGAAGATTATTGCTGTGGCGATCGTTTTGAGGAATGCCCACTGTTGGCCCTCAGAGGCCGCTAGGAGGAAAAAACTGGTCCGAGGCCGACCCCCCGGAGGTCGCGCGCAATTTGCGGCGCTCTAATCGAAAATTAAAACGTTTTAACTGCTATCTGTAAGTCATTTATAATCAATGATTTAGGTGACCTATTTTTACGCACTAGTACATGCCTGCAAAGGCTTGAAAACAAGCGGGTTCGAACGCACATTCGAAGACGTGAAGGTTCGATCCCACTCTTAGGGCAATTCTTACTCAGGTCGAATGACGAATTTGTTTTCATGTATGCTTGTCGGGACTTTTATCCCATCGCGTCATCCGGGGGCGTATGCGCTTACTGAAAGGCTTGATCCTAGTTGCCATTGTTTCTTTGTTTATCACCGCTGCGGGTTTAGAGGCCAGCGCTCAAAATCAAGACAAGGCGCTGCCGCCGCTCGACCATTTCAATCTCGATCAACTCGATCATAGCGTGGATCCCTGCGCGAATTTCTATCAGTACACATGCAAGAAGTGGATTGCGGCCAATCCGATTCCACCCGATCAGTCTTTCTGGGGGCCTGACGGCAAATTGGAACTGTGGAACCAAAGCGTACTGCGCGAAGTTCTTGAAACTGCGTCGCAGAACGATTCCGGACGGAGCGCGGTCGAGCAGAAGATTGGTGATTACTACGAGTCCTGCATGGATGACGCCGGGCGCAACGCCAAGGGCATCGGCGCGCTTCAGCCGGAACTGGACCGAATCAACGCCATGCAGAGCAAAGCTGAGATTGCCGGAGAACTGGCGCGGCTGCACCAGATCACATTCTCGCTCGGCGGAGCTTCGGATTCTGGTTATCGGCTGGCATTATTCGGGTTCAGTTCGAGCCAGGACCTGGATGATGCGACCAAAGTTGTTGCCGCGCTCGACCAAGGCGGGCTGGGCCTTCCCGACCGCGATTACTATTTCAAGGACGACGCCAAGTCCGCCGAAACACGGCAGCAATACACGACTTACGCCGAGAAGCTTTTTGGTTTGATGGGAGAAGATGCCGCGAGCGCAGGCGCGCATGCCAAAGTAGTCGTGGCAATGGAGACCGCGCTGGCGAAATCGTCCATGGATCTTGTGAAGCGGCGCGATCCCGCCAACCTCGATCACAAACTGACGCCGCAGGAATTGAACGCGCTCACACCGTCGTTCTCGTGGGATGCCTACTTCAAGCCGTTAAATCCGCCAGGGACCGTGCATTATCTGGTGGCGACGCCCGATTTCTTTAAAGGCGTCAATCAACTGATTAATGACGAATCGCTCGACAACTGGAAGACGTATCTCCGGTGGAATCTGGTGAATACGTCCGCGCCGCAGTTGAGCGACCGGTTTGTCGAAGAAAATTTTGACTTCTATGGCCGCAAACTTTATGGACAGAAAGAACTTGAGCCGTTGTGGAAGCGTTGCGTTCGCGGCGTGGACCGCGATTTGGGCGAAGCTCTAGGACAGGCCTACGTCGAGCGGGCCTTTGGGCCAGATGCCAAGGCGCGCATGCTCAAGCTGGTGAACGAACTGACCGACGCTATGGCGGAAGACATTCAGAACCTTGACTGGATGACTCCTGAGACCAAGAAACAAGCGCTGGTTAAGCTGCACGGGATCGAGGACAAGATCGGCTATCCCAACCACTGGCGCGACTATTCCAGCGTTGAGATTGTCCGTGGGGACCATGCAGGCAACGCTTATCGCGCGGGCGCGTTTGAATTTCACCGGCAGATCCAAAAAATCGGCAAACCGGTGGACCGCGGCGAGTGGGGCATGACCCCGCCGACGGTAAACGCCTATTACGATCCGCAGTTGAATACCATTAATTTTCCGGCAGGGATTTTGCAGCCCCCTTATTTTGAAAAGACCATGGATGACGCTGTGAACTTGGGGGAGGCCGGCGCGGTCATCGGCCATGAAATGACCCACGGCTTCGACGATGAAGGCCGCAAGTTCGACGCCGACGGCAACCTGCGCGATTGGTGGACGGCGCAGGACGGCAAAGAATTTGAGAAACGCGCGCAATGCGTTGACGATGAGTACTCCGGCTTTGAACCAGTACCCGGCGTAAAGCTGAATGGCAAGCTGACCTTGGGCGAAAACACCGCCGACAACGGAGGTACGCGGATCGCCTACATGGCGTTTGAAAAAACGCTAACGCCCGAGCAGAAAGCCGCGAAGACCAACGGCCTTACGCCGGAGCAGCGGTTCTTTATCGCCTATGGCCAGTCATGGTGCGGGGAGTGGACGCCGGAATTGATCCGGATGCTGGCGCAGACCAATCCACATTCGCCTAATGAATTCCGCGTAAACGGCGTGGTTTCGAACATGCCCGAGTTTCAGCAAGCGTTCGGCTGCAAAAAGGGCCAGGCGATGGTGCGGGCAAATGCCTGTCATGTTTGGTAAGGGACGTGTGGTAAGTGGCTGAAAACAGGCTCGAAAGCGACGTTACCAAAGGACAGTGACCCTGGTAATCTTGCGCGCTTTTCGCTCTCGACGCATACTCGTTTCACCTACCACAGAACCTGGGAGACGAGGTCGGGAGCGGAGATTTAGGGTCACCGTTGCCGACCTCCATTTTTTTGTTCCCAAGCTTTTCCCTTCCGCAAAAGAGCCCTTTAGTTTCTACTAGTATCCCCAAGAAACCAATCGCTGGATGACATTGCGGAACCTAGCGGTTACGGCATGTGCCGGGCATATTGACCGTATCCATCAGAAACAAACCTTGTAGCCGGCGCGGCATCCAAAGCCCCGGTAAACTTTGTGTCCAATTCCGATCTGACGTCAGTTCTTTTTATTCTCTTGCTTCTGGTGGCGCTAGCCCAGTTGCTCGGCTACCTGTTCGTAATGCTTCGTCAGCCGAAAGTTGTGGGAGAGATTCTGGCGGGCGTCGTGCTTGGCCCCGCGGTCATCGGCAGACTGTCATCCGCGTCATGGATTTCCGCAGCGACCCAGCATCAAGCGAACATTTTGAACTTCGTTTACTGGCTCGGATTGTTGTTGCTCATGTTTCTTTCCGGCACGGAAGCTCAGCAGCTCTTTAGCCGCGACGAGCGCCGCGAAGTGGGTTGGCTGGCGATTGTGGGAACCGGCATTCCATTCGTGCTGGCATTGGCGGTCGGGCCGAGACTAATCGGTCCGGCTTTAGCGGGTCCCAATGGCAACAGAATTTCGTTGATCATCATTCTTGCGGTTGGGGTTGCAGTGACTTCGGTCCCGGTAGTATCCAAGATCTTCGCGGACCTAAAAATACTTCATACGCGGTTCGCGCGTTTGGTGCTCGGAGTCGCAGTTTTAGAAGATATTGTTCTTTGGCTTGCGCTCGCGGTGGCCACGGCGCTGGCCGGCAAGACGGCCCTCAACCCGCGACAGATGTCATTCCACTTATTGACCACGGTGCTGTTCTTTGGTTTGGGCTTAACGCTTGTCCCGCGGATGGTGAAGCGCCTGAACAAGTCGAAGTTCAACGTCGTTGCCAAGCAATCTCCTGTGGCTTATGCGATCGCCGTTCTGCTCGCCTATTGCGTGGTGGCTGGGGCCCTGGACGTGAGCTTGGTCTTCGCCGCTTTCCTCGCGGGATTTGCGGTTGTCCACAAAAAGCGCAGACTGTTTGCCGAGGCGCTCGATGCCATTGGGAAAGTATCTTTCGCGTTCTTTATTCCGATTTACTTCGCCATCGTCGGATTGCAGCTCGACTTACTTCATGGCTTGTCATTCTGGATGATCGGGGTGTTTCTCTTCGGAAGCTGTCTGGTAAAAGTTCTTTCCGTCGCTCTGGCGGGGCGATTCGCCGGATTTAGAGGCCTGGACTTGCTCAATCTGGCCATCACAACCAACGCGCGCGGAGGGCCTGGCATTGTGCTCGCCAGCGTGGCCTTCGATGCGGGCATTATCAGCCCGCAGTTTTACACCACTTTGGTGATCGCCGCAGTTCTTACTTCTCAAGTTGCCGGTGCGTGGCTCGATTATGTGCTTCGCAAGGGCTGGCCTTTGCTGACGCCTGTGGTATGCAGGGAAACGACTGTGGATGCCGTCGCGAAGGTTCCATTAGCTTCTTGAAGTGGCGCATCCCGAAGGAATGTGGGTGCGGGGTGTGGCGGAAATGCGGCTATGCCAACAGTTCCCAGCCGACGTTGAGGGCTGCACCGAGTCTTTTCCAGGTGTTGACCGAGCCAGCCTTACGTTTGGTTTCAATCGCCGCGATCAATGCGCGCGACACCTTCGCCTTTTTCGCAAGTTGCTCCTGCGTGAGCTGACGGTACTCGCGCCAAATGCGAAGTGGGGCCTCTCCCTTGATCGTGCGTTCGATGATATCCAGCGGGACGAGTTCGTCGCCGCCATTTTCGAGGCGCGCCTTCGCGGCGTCGTAGGCCTTCACATCGGCGAGCATTTCCGCGTCCTCCATCAGCTTATGCAGGTGTTCCACGGGAATTACCGCGAACGCTTTTCCTTTGCGGGTGATGGTTTCGATGCGCATTAATAGATGCCTCCTCTCGGTCCCACTTCCAACGCCCAGAGTTCCATGCGGTCGTCATATAACTCGTAAATGACCCGCCAATCGCCAATTCTTAGCCTATAGCCGTCGCGACCCTGCAGCCTGGTGACGTTATTGTGCTTGGCGTACGGATTTTGAGCGACTTCTCTAATTTTCTGTAAAATGCGCCTCTGCCAATTTGCCGGGAGCCTCGCGAGCTTGCGCCCGAAAGACTTGGTAGTCAATACTCCATACACTTTTAAAGTGTTACTATAAGTAACAATCTATGTCAACCAAGTGCTCGCCTGCGCCCCGAACATGAACCTCGTGTTTTAATTCCACGTACCCTCTTCGACACCGCTGTTTGTGTGCATCCAACCGATAAGGTGACGGAATCCTTTAAAATCGAGCGAGCAATTTCCGTAAGCGCCCGTTTCCCCCGAATGCGCCATCGTCTAGAGTACGCGCCGGTATGGCTGACAGTAACGATCATGGGTGCGCTCCCGCGTCCGCTGGCACGCGCCGCTGGCATTATGCTGGGACGCATTGTCTATTGGCTGCACGTGCGGTTGCGGCAAGTGGGCATGCGCAACCTTGAACTTGCCTTTCCTGAAAAGACCCGCAAGGAACGAAGAAAGATATTGCGTGGGGTTTTTACTTCGCTAGGACGGCAACTGGCTGAGTTTTGCATGCTGTCACGCTATACCGAGCAGAATGTGGGGCGGGTGGTCGTGTATGACGGCTTCGAGAACTTTGAGAACGCTTACGCGCGGGGCAAAGGAGTTTTATTTCTCACCGGACATCTGGGGGGATGGGAACTCTCGGCCTTCACACACTCGCTGCATGGGCATCCGCTGCACGTGGTGATGCGGTCGCTGGATAATCCCTATCTCGACAGGCTGACCAAGAAGTATCGCGCTCTGCACGGCAATACCATGGTGGATAAAGATGACTTTGTCCGCGGCTTGCTTTCTGCCATGAAAGCCGGCGAGACAGTGGGAATCTTGATGGACACGAACATGACGCCGCCGCAGGGGGTATTTGTGGATTTTTTTGGAATTCCCGCGTGTACCGCGAGCGGTCTCGCGCGAATTGCGCTACGTACGGATGCGGCGGTCGTGCCGGGGTTCACGGTGTGGGACCGCGTGCTGCACAAATACCGGCTGCGTTTCGATCCGCCGGTGAAACTGATACGCACAGGGAATGAAGAAGCCGACATCATCGCCAACACTGGGCAATTTACGAAGGTGATCGAAGATTATGTGCGCCGCTATCCCGACCAGTGGTTGTGGGTGCATCGGCGCTGGAAAACCCGCCCCGAAGGCCAGCCTTCGTTGTACTGACCTGTACTCGGATTTATTTTTTAGTCGCCCAGGAAGACTTTGCGCCGTTCCGGTTGAACGGCGCATTTGATTTTGTAACTGCTCAGAATGGCGGTGGCGCAGTGACCACAACATTTTGCACAACATCCGCGCCTCCGGTGGTGTAATTCAGCTTGTAATTGCCGGCGATGGGGGTCACGAACCAGGCAGTGCCAGTGCCGTCAGCCGCTGCGACTACACCCACTGGGCTGGAATTCCCGTCCGAAGAAACCAGGAAGGCAGACTGCACATCGGAAGGCAATCCGGTGAGCTCGTAATCACCAGAGGTAGGACTCGTACTGAGCAAAGTCGGTTGCACGTACTGCTGGAACAAACCTGCAAACTGCAAGCCCAACGGTGTGGGCTCATATTGTTGCGTGATCCAGTTGGGCATGGCAATGGTCTGAGTCGGGCGATTACCTTTGCCGCTGATGCTGAACCAGGTCGGATTAAATTTAAGGTTGACCGAGTAGGCAAGTCCAGATAGCATACCGACCGCGCCGTTCGTGTAGGAAGCGTTGTAAAAGGCATTGAAGAATGCAGGAACGCAGGCGACGTTCTGATTGCCCGTCATTTCGCGAGTGAAGAGCGGTTTGGTTTCCGTGGCCAACTTCGCGAGCAGACCCGCCGGCGTATCGCAATTGGGCGGATCGGGATCGAAGTTTTCGTCATACGTATCCATATCGGAATTGTCGGCGATGGGGCGATCGCTGGGATCCGCCGCTCTCACAGCTGCCGCAACGGGTGGCCAAGTGTGGCCCTGGCTCACGCCTTCGGGTAAGGCATCGGTTGGCCGCCAAATAATGATGGATGGGTGGTTGCGAACTGCCGTTGCCCAATCACCGGCGGTACTTGCCATCCAGTCGGTCCAGCCTTGCACACTGTCCACTTCCGATTGTCCAAAGGGACGTCCATCACAATAAAATGCGCCGATGACGAGATATCCCATTTCGTCGGCGACATCGAGCATGGTTCGACCGGCGTCATCCCAGTGGCTTTCGAGGGCGTTCAAGCCGGTGGATTCAAAAACATAAAGCTGGTAAGCCTGGGCGCGCCGGTCGTTGACGTAGCGATTGACGGCGAGTTTGGGGAACCAGTCACCGGCGAACCAGAGCGGCTTGCCGTTCAGGTAAGTGACCGTGCCTACGTCCCAAACTTCGCGAAAGCCAAAGCGAGTGAAACTCGTGTCCACGATTTTGCCGTTCTCAAGAAGTTGCGTCTCCAAGGTGTAGAGCTTGGCCTGGCCGTAAGGCGACGGTCCCCACAAAACGGGATTTTTCCACAATGCCTTCAGCGTGGCTGCGCCCGAAACCACTGGTTGGGCGGGCAAACGCAAGATCACGGTTTTGCCGTCGAGCACAGCCGCCTGCGTGGTGGTCGTGCCGGGGTTGCCGTTGGCGACTTGAATGTTCGCGGTAATCGTTGAATTGCGGACGGAAGTGATGACGAATACATCGGAGACATTCTCAGTCGGACGCCAGTAAAGCGTCACGTCGCCGACAAGGCCAACCCAGTTGCGCTCGGAAACGACGGGCGCGGAGCCACGATAGGCGTTGCCCATGCAATCCGGGTTATTCACGGGGCAGGAGCTTTGGTCGACGTTGACTCCAGCGCGAACGTATGTTGTGTCGGCCTTATGCACATAAATGTCAATTTTGTTAGGTTGTCCGGGAAGAATGGCGGCGGAAATATCCTGCTCGAAAGGGCTGAATTGGCCGAAGTGTTCTCCGATAAAGGTTCCGTTGACGTAGATCGCGGAATAGTGGCCAGCCTTCTCAAGTTCCAGGAAGAAGCTCCGCCCGGTCTTGACCCAGGTGTTGGGGACGCTGACTGTGGTTTCGTACCATACGGACGCTGTGCCGTCTTCAATCGGCATAGCGGGAACACGGGTCGGAATCCAGCCCGAGGTCGGAATCGCATCCTGGCTCTGGTTCAGCACGTAGCTCCACATGCCGTTGAGGGTGACTTCGGCGCGCGGCGACTGGCCGACGAGCTGTTGCGCCGACAGCAAAGAGGAAAGGCCCATAAGCAATGAGACAGCAGCGATGATGGCAGTCAGGGATCGCTGCGCAAATCGATTTCGGCTCGCCGTTCTAAGAAGTCCTGAATTGTTCGTTGGCCTGTTCATCATGGGGTCGCCTCTCTCGTTTTTATCGCTTATTGAATATCTCTTGCCGGATGCTGCTTTAAGAATCATTAGTCAGTTTAGTTTTCTCTGCCGAAGACTTGGCATGGCGAATCCGGAAGTTGAATCCGGTTACGCAGGAGTAGGGAATTGCGGCACAGCCGTAGCCAGGAATCGTACGATGGGGGAAAATCGAACGCAAATCTCACACCCGGAAGAGAAAACTACAACGTGGCCACGATACCTGCTTTGGAGGCTCTTTGCAAGAAGATATTTCGACAAATGATACTGGGAAAGGCCCGCTGCGCAAAGGTTTTGCAATGCTGCGTAAGGCTCCAGTATGCGATAGAGACTTTCGGCCTACAAGCTAGAACCAATCGCTGCGGTAGGCGATCCACCAGCTGATAATGATGATCGGAATTGTAGCAGCGATGCCCCACCAGAGGGGCAGGAGGAAGTCCGCGAGGAGCCCGAGCAGCGTGAGGGAGATCCAGAAAATTTTCCGTTCCATAGATTAGGGAGCAGAGCTGGCAATGAAAGCCTGAGGCAATTTTAGTCCGAAATTGGTCTCGCGCCCCGCCCGATAGAAAAGACGGTATAAAGTAAGTGCACAGCGCAGAACGGAAAGACAAAAATAATAGTGGGGCCAAGAAAAACAACACGAACAGTCAAAGCCGTCGCGGAAGCCGTTGGCGGCAGCGTGAAGGGCGATGGCTCGGTTGAATTGACGGGTGTCGCGAACGTGGGATCGGCGGCGGTGGGCCATCTGGTATTTGTGGAGGAAGAGAAGAACCTCGCCGGCGCCCTCGACTCGCGGGCTACTGCGGTGATGACGGCCAAATTCGGCAGGTCTGCTCGTGTTACGAAGCCGCTCATTATCGTCGAGCAGCCGCGGCTGGCATTTGCTCGGGCTGCGGCCATGTTTAGTGGAGGCAAGAGGCATAAAGCGGGAATTCATCCCGCAGCCGTCATTCATCCCGGAGCAAAACTCAGCGACGGGGTGCGGATCGAAGCTCGTGTGGTGGTTGGCGAAGGCGCGGATATTGGCAGCGGAACGCGCATCGGTGCGGGCAGCGTGATTGGAGAGCATGTCCGGCTCGGCAGGGATTGCGAAATCTATCCCAACGTCACGATTTATCCTGGAGCCAAGTTGGGCGATCGCGTGATCGTCCATGCAGGCGCAGTCCTCGGCAGCGACGGCTTCGGCTATGTCCGCGACTCCACTAACGGGCGCTACGAAAAATTTCCGCAGATCGGCAGACTGGAAATTGGCGACGACGTGGAAATCGGCGCGAACGCCACGGTGGACCGGGGCGCTCTCGAAGTCACGCGCATCGCCCGCGGGACGAAGATCGACAACCTGGTGCACATCGGCCACAACTGCCTTATCGGGGAAGATGTCGTGATCGCGGCGCAGACGGGGATTTCGGGCAGCGTGGTCGTCGAGAACGGCGTGGTCATTGCCGGTCAGGTAGGAATTGCTGACCATGTCCGCATTGAAGAAGGGGCGATTCTCGGTGCGCAGTGCGGCGTCCCGACGAAGAAAGTAATTCGCGGCAAAGGGGTTGTGTTCTGGGGAACGCCGGCCCGTCCGATTCGTGAATACCTCAAAGAATTAGCGGTGCTCGCGCGGCTGGCCAAGAAGAAAGAGTAAGTTATGGCCATCATCGTCATTGGCGGGCAATCGCGCAGTGTGGGCAAGACGAGCGTGGTCGCCGGGTTGATTGCGGCATTGCGCGACCACCATTGGACGGCCTTCAAAATCACGCAATACGGGCATGGTATTTGCTCGCGCGATGGAGCCGCATGCGATTGCGCCACGGCTGACCATGCGTGGGCGATCTCCGAAGAAAGAGAGCGCGCAGGGGCATCGGATACGTCGCGCTTCTTGTTAGCTGGAGCCGAGCGCGCGTGGTGGGTCCGCACCGAGCAGGGCCGTCTCGCCGAAGCCCTGCCCGCGATTCGCCGGCGCTTGGCGGAGGCCGAGAATGCGATTTTCGAATCGAACAGCGTCGTGAAATTTATCCAACCCGATTTGTATCTCACGGTGCTCGATCCGGCGACCGCGGATTTCAAGAAATCGGCGCAGGAATTTCTCGACCGAGCTGATGCCGTAATTCTTCACGGCGGTAAGCCTCATGCTGACGAACGTCGAGACGGTGAACCATTCGCATGGGAGAGCATTTCGCTAAAACCGGCCGCTGGCCGTCCAGTGTTCCGCGTGCAGCCGCCGGAGTATGTGACGGAAGAGATTGTGGAATTTGTGAGGGGTCGCATGGAGTGCAAACGCGTTTAGCGGCAGTCTTTAAATGACGGAAAAAGTCGAAGACGCACGCGATGCTCCCCGATTTATACTCTTGTTCAGGTAATTCTTGTGTTTTTCCAGGAGAAGGCATATGCAGCTCCTAAAGATTGTCACCGTGCGCAAAGTTGAACTTCTCGCAGCAATTGTCGGGCTCGCTGTTTTCGCTAACGGTCAGTCTGGCCAAATCCACGCCATCTACGACTCGCCCCAAGGGTACCTCGCAGGAGTCACTCGCGATAGTTCGGGCAATTTATATGCGGGGAACTTTCAAGGCGGCGCTTATTACGGCGGCTCGATCATTGAGTTGTCCCTCGGGACGGATGGGCAGTGGGATGCAACCACGCTCTACAGTTTCAGCGGCTCTCCCGACGGAGCACAGGTGTTTGGCAATCTAGTTTTCGACGCAGAAGGCAACGTATACGGTACGACGATGTATGGTGGCACGGGATCGTGCAAGGATGCATACAACGACGTGGGTTGCGGGACGGTATTTGAACTGAGCCCTTCGGGAACGGGGCAATGGACGGAAACAGTGTTGTACAGCTTCCAAGACGACGGGGATGGCCGTTATCCCTACGCGGGTGTGGCTCTCGACCCAAGCGGCAATGTGTATGGAACCACGATGAACGGGGGCGCAAAGGCGAACCTAACTTGCTTTTATGGCTGCGGGACAGTCTATAAATTGTCGCCGGCCGGAAATGGGCAATGGACGGAAAATGTTTTGCACGCTTTCGGGCTTTCCGTGACCGATGGGCAATCCCCGCTCTCGTCTCTGGTTCTTGACGCGAACGGAAGTATTTACGGCACGACGGAATACGGCGGAGTGTATCCCTGTGCCTATGGTGATGTGCAGGTGGGATGCGGAACAATTTTCCGATTGACTCCGACTTCGAATGGGCCGTGGGATGAATCCGTGTTTAGCTTCAACTACGCGGACGGAGCTGGTCCCATCGCGGGCCTTACATTTGACAGCGCGGGCAATCTTTACGGGACTGCGAGCTATGGCGGCAATAACGCCGAATGCCCCGGTTGCGGCCTCATATTCAAGCTCATTCCTGGCACAGGGGAACATTGGGCGATTTCGACGATTCATGAATTTACGGGGTACAACGGGCCGGACGGCGCAGTGCCGTACGGGGGCATCACCATCGACGCCAGCGGAAACTTATACGGAACCACGGAGTTTGGCGGTAGTCGCCAGGCGGGCACTCTGTTCAAAATGCTGCCTCGTGGCAATGGTGGATGGGAAAAGGCGACTCTCAGCATGAATGGCGTCTGGACCGGTTACTTCGTCCGGTCTGCTCCGGTTGTCGATCCATCCACCGGCATCATCTATGGATCGACCTATGCAGGCGGCACGGGAGCGCGAGGGGTGATTTACAAAGTTGCACCATAACGCAGACAGATTTTGGGATCCCCGTTTGTTGTTGCACGCGCACCTAACCAAGTAACTGCATTCCCGAAATCCCGAATACACTGATACACGAAGGAGAACGCACGAGATTGGGGTTCTCCCGACCCATTTCCCCGAGGGCCCGAAATGTTGCCTGTGCATGAAGAACTGCTTCAGGAGTTCAAGAACTTTGCCGGAACCGCTTCCACCGGCCAAGCGGTTATGGAACTGATTGCCAAGCGTCTGCATGAAAAGATGACGCGTTATAACTGGATTGGCTTTTATCTGGTGGATCCGGCGGAACCAAACATCCTGGTGGTTGGCCCGTTTGTTGGCAGTTTCACTCCCAATGCGCGCATTCCGTTGAACGTCGGTCTATGCGGCGCGGCGGCCAGCAGCGGGCAGACAATTGTCGTGCAGGATGTCACGAAAGATCCACGTTATCTGGCGGGATCGAACCTGGTGAAGTGCGAAATCGTCGTACCAATCTTCGTGGAAGGCAGACTCGCGGCGGAATTGGACGTCGAGAGTTATTTCGCCGGCGCGTTCACGCCGGTCGAACAGGAATTCGTCGAAGCTTGCGCCTCCGTCGTGGGCGGTGTCCTGCCCAAGAAGAAGCCGTTGTAGCTGCTCAGCAAAACCTTCTGAACATCTTAGCTCGCGCGGCGCATCTCGGGCATGGCCTGCGCTTGAGCCGGTGAAATCGATCGGGCATGGAAGTTCAAGCCAGCCGGTTGGTGGAATATCGAAGATATGTCCTGCACGCGTTGCTCGTTGACTTCGAGTTCGCGGCGCAGGTCGGCACTGGCTTGCAGGGCTTCTTCTCGCGCAACGTTGGCTTGTTCGTACTTCGAGTTGAGTTCGGTGAGCGCCTGATTGAAACGCTCAAGAGCAGTGAGATATTTTTCCACGGGGTTGGTCATGAATGGAAAATAGCAGAGGCGATTTCGAGCCACAATGCAACGGAAGTGCTAAACCCCGGAAGGAAGTGTTAATCCATTGGGTTAGATCATTCTGGGTTAGACCATTCGGTATTCTGGCTTCGTGAGCTGCCGTTAACGGCCAATAAATTTCAGAACAGCGGCGCTTGCGAGGAGGCCAGGCGCGGTTCGAACGGCTTTGCGCATTCGGGGTCGTCGTTTTTGGGATCGTTGACGCGGGCGCTGACCGCATGGCGACGCATGCGCTCAGCGGGGAAGGGCTGAAGCATGGCCGTGAGATCTTCTGCGTTCCGGAACGCGGGATCGAGCCAGAGATCGTAATCACCGGGGTTGAGAATCACGGGCATGCGATCATGAATTCCCGAGACCAGTTCGTTCGGTCTCGTCGTAAGGATGGTGCAACTTTCGATTACGCTTTCGCCGGGCTGCCGCCACTTGTCCCACAGGCCCGCGAAGGCGAATGGTTCGTCTTTCGCGATTTCAAAAATATAGGGCTGTTTGGTGGTGCCATTCTTCTGCCATTCGTAGAAGCCGTCAGCGGGAATTAAACAACGCTGCGATTTGAACGCATCGCGAAACGCCGGAGTCGTGGCCGCTGTTTCAGCGCGGGCATTGATGTTCTTGTAGCCGACTTTGAGCTCTTTGGCCCAATGAGGAACGAGTCCCCAGCGCATGAAAGAGAGCCGACGCGCAGGCTGACTGCGTTCTTGCCGGACGATGACGATGTTTTGCGAAGGGGCGACATTATAGTGGGGCGCGATTTTGAGATTTTCGAAGGTAAGCTCTTCTGGAAGCATGTCGAAGCGACCCTCGAAGGCTTCTTCCAGTTGTTTCTGCGAGCGCGTCTGCCGGAACCGTCCGCACATAACTAGAACTATAACGCTTGCGGAGAGATTGCCATTAGCGTGGGTCGAGCTTCTGCTTCATAGTCTTCGCCAGTTCATCTACTGTGTGCAGTTTTAGTTCGGCGGCTGGGGGCAAGCCGTGCACCTGCAAAGCCATTTCGCAGGAAAGCAGAAGGGCAGTGACCGTGCTTCGCAATTCACTACGCAGCAAGTCTTCCACGCTCCGACGTGCAAATTCAATCTCGCGTTGCCGCCGATGCAGAGAGGCGCGTACTTCGCGTACCAATCGATCAAGCCCGCAGATGGCAAAATTGACGAAGAGGGGCATTGCCCCTCCCAGATGTTGCAGAAGCGCGTCGAGATCTTCTGGTTCGGCTTCCGCAAGACTTTGTTCGATGACCACTAACTCGTACTCGCATTCTTCATCCCGCAGTTGCGCCGTTGCGGCACGCAACGAAGAAGATGTTTGCGCCGGTTTGTTCGTGCCTTGTTGAATCGCGCCCGCGCACTCCGCCGATTTACCCAGTTGTGTGACCAACAGAATCATGCGCTGTTCGTTGCACGTTCCCGACCAGAATGGAGCGCTTGAAAAGGCACGAGTTGCAGCGCTTTGATGCGTGATTCAGTTCCGAAAAGAAACTCGGCAGCCTAAAACTGGACAGCGTACTCTTTCAGCTTGCGATAGAGCGTGGTCTTTCCGATACCGAGCATCTTCGCCGCCAGCAACTTATCTCCGTTTAGCTGGGTGATGGTATTAAGGATGGTGTTGCGCTCCAATTCGGCGATGGGAAGAATGCCCGAGCCGTGGTCGCCGCCGCGCATAGAAGTACCAGGCGCGCTGTGAATGACCGTCGGCAAATCACTCGCGTGAATGACCGGTCCGCTTACCAGAGCGCAGCAGCGTTCCAGGCAATTTTCCAGTTCGCGGACGTTGCCCGGCCAGTCATACGCCAGCATTGCTTTCAAGGCATCATCGCTCAAGGTTTGCTCATGGCCGGTATCCCGGCAGGCGCGCTCGAGAAAATGCGCGGCCAGCAAAGGAATATCCTGCCTCCGTTCTCGCAAGGGAGGAATACGTAGGGTCAAAACATTGAGCCGGAAGTACAAATCTCGGCGGAAGGTGCCTTGCGCAACGGCCTGCTCCAGATCACGATTGGTCGCGGCCACAATTCGTACATGGATGGGCTGCCTTTTCGTTCCGCCCACAGGACGAATTTCCTTTTCCTGAATGGCACGCAGCAGTTTCGATTGCAGATCGAGGGGGAGCTCGCCGATTTCGTCAAAAAAGACTGTTCCCCCTTCCGCAAGCGCAAGCAGCCCTTCTTTGGCTTGATTCGCTCCGGTGAAGGCCCCTTTCACGTACCCGAAGAGTTCGCTTTCGATGAGAGTAGGGACGAGCGACCCGCAATCGACCGGGATTAGAGGTTTCTCGCGTGCGGAACCGGAGAAATGAATCGCACGCGCCACCATTTCTTTTCCCGTCCCACTTTCTCCGAGGATCAGCACAGGGTGGGTGCTTAAAGCGGCTTTAGACACTATGCGGTAGAGTCTTTCCATTTCTGGAGAGTGGCCGATCATCGAACCAAATCCGTGACGAGACTTGATCCGTTCGCGCAGCATACGGTTCTCGGTTTTTAGTTTTAAATGGCCCACGACGCGGTCGAGCATCAGGCGCAACTCTTCCATGCTGAAAGGCTTGGTGACATAGTCATAAGCGCCTTCGCGCATGGCGCCGACCGCCGACTGCACACTGGCATATCCGGTGACGACGATGACGGCCACCTCGGGATGTTTTTGCCGGAAAGCGCGCAAGGCCTGCAATCCGCTGGCGCCCGGAAGCTTCAGATCGAGGAGCACCACGTCCACCACCTGGGTCTCCATGAGGCGGAAGGCATGCTCGGCCGAGTCGGCAACGGAAGTGTTGAAGCCGAGCGATTGCGCGACGTCCCGGCAGACCTCGCGGATGGCGCGCTCGTCATCCACGATCAAGAGATTCAATAGATTGGCCCCGGGAATTTGCGGGACATGCAGAACAAGGGCAGTGGCGGCAGCGGTAGTCATGACAGACGTCTCCTTGTAGAAGTGGAAGATTTAGTTACAGAAGATCCCGTTGAATTGGAGGATGTGGGAGCCGGAACACAAGAAGCTGCGGAAACGGCCACGGAACCCATGGATGCGACTTTAAGCTTAGGATTTGCAGAGTGAAGTGGCCGCGAATGCGAAATGGGGCCGCGGGGGACAGATTGTTTCTCTGCGGCCGCTTCGCCGCCCCACCCAACTGGAAGACGGGCGTGGATGCAAGTGCCGCATCCGGGCTGGCTCTCGATCAGAATTTCGCCGCCACCCTGCGTGATAATGCCATGCACAGTAGCGAGGCCTAAGCCGTTTCCCGGTTCCGGTGGCTTAGTTGTAAAGAACGGTTCGAAGGCGTGGGCCAAAGTCCGTTGATCCATGCCGCAACCTGTATCTGTCACGGAAAGCTCGACGAAGGAATGAGAATATTGACCTCCTCCAGCTCGATTCCTGGTTTGCAACACGATTTTTCCCCCTTTGGGCATGGCATCGCGCGAGTTGAGCACGAGATTGAGAATCACCTGCTGCGCTCGCGTCAGGGATAAATCCACTGTTTTCAGATCTATCGCTAAATCGGCGATGAGTTCGATGTGGTCGCCTAGCAGGCGACGAAGCAGATTGCTCATTCCCGAAAAGGCGTCGTTCCAAGAAACTGAAGCAGGCTCGAACGCCGCCGGCCGCGCTACCACCATGAATTGTTGAATCAAAGCGGTGCCGCGCTGGCATGTGTAGCGAATTTCCTCCGCCGCATGACGCAACTTGTTCTTATCTGGGACTCTTCGGCCGGAATGGTTAATTTCATCAGTCATCAGATCGCAATAGAGGAGCACTCCGGTTAGAAGATTGTTGAAATCATGGGCAACGCCGCTGGCGATCCGCCCCACGGCCTCCAAGTTTGGGTTGCTTCTGTCGTTCTTCAGGGGAGCGTTTCCCAAGCGGCTGTTATTGGCAGGGGCTTTTTCGGGATGCGCGCACACCTCGAGGGACGCCACTCTGGAACGAAGGTCATTCACGTGTGCTTTGTTCACTTAAGTTGGCCTCGTTACGCTCCCGATCTGTTGCAATTCCCGAACCGGAAATCGAAAATCATCATCGTCGATCGTAAAGATGCGGATTGTCGGTTCCTATTTGGGAAGTCTAGGCAGGGGAAACGAGCAAGCTAAAGGACATCCGTCACCGAACGATTGTGACGGATGAACATAAGAAAATGTGCGAACTGTGGAAGTATTGAGATGCGAAAGGCCAAAAAATAACCCTCTCCAGGGGAGACTGGAGAGGGTAAGCTGTTCATCGGGAGCAGCTCTCTAGGCACGTACGACATTCCCCGCCTGGAACCCTTTCGGTCCCTTCAGCAGGTCGAACTCCACAGTTTCACCTTCGTTCAGGGTGCGATAACCGTTTTCCTGGATGGCCGAGAAATGAACGAAAACATCCTCCCCGGTGGAGCGTTGAATGAAGCCGTACCCTTTGGCTCCGTTGAACCACTTTACTGTACCCTTCTCTCTCACTGAAAAACTCCTTTCACCTGGTGGGGAATAGCTCTTCGTGTTTTCGAGCGAAGCCAAGCTTCATCCAACCCCCTTCGAAAAAACGTAAGAGTCGCCGCGAGACCGCCGATGCGCAAAGTTGCATCCACATACTTACGCCACCAGTGTTGTGGCCAGTTGTCTAAGGTTTGCCGCCGCGCCGGGAAACGCGCCGGGAACCCTCGAAAGCTGTGTGCGTATGTAGACTTGGCGAGCAACCAACGAAACGTTGATTTCGCAGCCTTTCTTCGCCGCTTGTTAGCCGGCGAAGCACCAGATAATATGCAGGAACTTGATTTATAGCAAGAGAAAATTCCCGCAGTGAAACGATTCAGTTAAAGTCTGGGAAGCGGACAAGGATTGACCGCGGGATTTCAACCTGCTTTCCCGCCTTAGGCGATGCGCTAAGTGGCTGTAGTAGATTGCTTTAAATATCGAATGGTCGATCAACCGGCAATCTCGAAGGCAGAAATCTATCCTGCGGTCACACCCGCGTCGGGGAACCAAAATAAGTCGCCATACTCCGGTCTAGTCGTCTCTACCGCGAAGTATCTTCTGCGCACGGATGTACACACATTCGCCTTCTCGGTCGCTGCGAATGCCATCTTGTCTTTCTTCCCATTCATGGTGTTGTTGCTCACCATTACGCGCAATGTATTTCACTCACGCACGATGTCGGAAGTGGTGGCGGAATTTCTGCGCGACTCGTTGCCTGCCGGACAGGATTTTCTGATTCGCAATCTGAACGCCATGGTGGAATCGCACCATCGCGTACAAATTGTTTCTTTGTTGATTTTGCTCATTACTTCCACGGGAATCTTCATGCCGCTTGAAGTAGCTCTTAACGGCATCTGGCGATTTCCCAACAACCGATCGTATTTGGGAAATCAGTTAATCGCCTTGGGATTGGCATTCACTTGCGGCGTATTGGCGCTGTGCTCGATTGCCCTTACGGCGGGGAATATTTTTATGTTACGGACGCTCACCTTCGGACATGGTGAATTTGTGATTCGCCTGATGGGTTTTCTGGCCATGAAGTTCATTGCCATCGGCGCGAGTATTGCAATTTTCTTTCTCGTCTACTGGCTCCTGCCCAACGGGCGTGTTCCTCCGAAAAGCGTTTTGCCCGCGGCGGTGATGATGGGATTGCTTTCGGAAATTCTTAAGTATGCCTATATCATTGCCCTGCCACGTCTGAATTTTCAGGAAGTGTATGGCCCCTTCGCGCTTTCGGTGAGCATGATGTTCTGGGCATTCTTGTCAGGCTTGTTATTGCTGGCAGGCGCGCACGTGTCGGTGCAACGGCACGAGCACAGGAGACAAGGCCAGCTAGAGCCAGCCTTTGGT
>JBEKTR010000032.1:0-27392 GCA_049515835.1 Terriglobales bacterium | reverse complement strand
CAGTTCCAAGCAGGCGGCGGCGCTGGCCGATGAAGCCTCCGCCAAAGCGGTTGCGCTGGACGGCTCGAGTTCCGAGGCGATGAGTGCGCGCGCGTTTGCTCTGGGTTCGCTGCACAAGTTCAGTGATGCCGAAGCGGAATTCAAGAAGGCGATCGCGCTCAATCCGAACAATGCGCAGGCCCGCTATTTTTACGCAATTGTTTGCCTTATGTCTTTGAACAGGATGGAAGAAGCGGAGAGCGAATTCCGCACCATAATTTCGCTCGACCCGTTGTCGTCGATTGTCAATGTGAATTATGCGGTGGTTCTGATGGATCAGCGCCGCTATGCCGATGCCGAAGCGCAGTTTAAAAGAGTGCTGCAACGAGACCCGAATTTCATGCCCGCGCACTTCAAGCTTTCACACCTTTATGCGACGATGGGGCGGTTTCCGGACGCGATCGATGAGTTAAAAAAGACCCAGCCGATGGGAGATGCATCGAGTCAAGATGCGCAGGGTTACTTTGAGCTGACAAAGAGGATTACGGGCGCCGATCGAAGTTCAACCATCGCCATGGCGGCCGCGCTAATGGGGGACAGGAATTCAGCCTTCGAGTTTCTGGAAAAAGCGTATGACGATGGTGACAGTTCCATCCTCTTCATGATCCGCTATCCGGCGATAGATTCTCTACGCTCGGATCCGCGCTATGCAGATTTGATGAAAAAGATAGGGTTGCCTTTGTAGCGCTCGATTCACTCCACTGATTTATCCTCAAACCAATGCCTGAATTTTGCGATGTGGCGCTGGCAGTGCCCCTCGATATTGTCTTCACCTATCGCATTCCTGAGGGAATGGAGCCGGTGCTGGGTGGGCGCGTGCTGGTGCCCTTCCGCGCGCAAAGAATGTCGGGCATCGTGACCGAGTTGCACGACCGCAAGCCGCCGGTTACGACAAAAAATATAATTCAGGTTCTGGATAGTACTCCGGTGCTGGATGAGCAGTTGATTCGCCTGGGTAAATGGATTGCAGATTACTATCTTGCGCCGATTGGCGAGGTATTCCGTACCATGTTGCCCCTGAACGCGGAATTCAAGCGCAAGGTGACATATCGCATTGGGGACGCAGGGCAAGAAGCATTGTACAAAGCGGGCACGACTGGATCAGCAGGCAGGTCTAAGCGGACGCCTGACGATCAAGTCACGGAGCTTCGGGTGCTCGAGCACTTGTTAGATCGGGAGAGTGTTCGCGAAGGCAGCTTGCGCTCGGCGACGGGGGCGTCGCGAGCATTGCTCGCGGGAATGGTGAAGAAGACATGGATTGCCCGGGAGGATTTGTCGGAAGCGCGGGATGCGGCCAGGGTGGTGAAGATTGCGGTACTGATGGAAAAGGCTTTCACCGCCGAGGACGCGGAGAAACGCGGATCAAAAGGCAAAGCTCTTAACTCGAACCAGAAGAAGTTGATTGATGCACTGGTTGCAGCTGGTAGGCGAGCCGAGATTGATTCGCTGCGTGGGCTCGACGTTCCGCGGACGACGTTGGGAACTTTAGTCAAACGAGGGCTCTTGGAAATCGTCGAGGAGCCAGCAGAGCTTTTGCGGTCGAAAATAAAAGCTCGGCCGTCGCCGTTGAACTTTCAGTTTTATCCGGCACAGCAAAATGCGCTCACGCAGGTTCAGGAAGCGGTTGGGGCGGGCAAGTATGCCGGAATTCTTCTGCATGGCATAACAGGCTCGGGCAAAACAGCAGTTTATCTCGCTGCCATGCGTTCGGTGCTCGACGCCGGACGATCGGCAATTTTGTTAGTCCCCGAAATCGGTCTCACTCCGGCGGTAGCCGCGGATCTGCATCAAGTATTCGGCGACGAGGTTGCAATTCTTCATTCTGCTCTCTCCGATGACGAACGTGCCGAGCAGTGGCATCGTATCAAGCGTGGGCAAGCGGGAATGGTAGTGGGCACACGTTCAGCGGTATTCGCTCCGGTGAGCGATTTGGCGCTCATTATCGTGGACGAAGAACAGGATTCGTCTTACAAGCAGGAAGAAACGCCGCGCTATCACGCGCGCGACGTGGCCGTGATGCGGGCGAACATGGCTGGTGCCGTCGTCGTCCTAGGGTCGGCGACGCCGTCGCTCGAATCGTACTTCAATGCTTCTTCCATGAAAAGTGGAAAGCATAAATATGCGTTGGTAGAGTTGCGCGACCGCGTGGAGCAGCGTCCGTTGCCGGAAGTCGAAATTGTGGATATGCGGGGGGAATTTCAGGAAACGGGCGCCGAGCAGGTGATTTCGCGCAAGCTGGCCGCAGAAATCAAAGACCGCCTGGAGAAAAAAGAGCAAGTGATGGTACTGCTGAACCGCCGCGGATATTCTCCCGTGGCGCTGTGCCGCGCCTGCGGCAAGAAACTGGAGTGTGTGAACTGCGCCATTTCGCTTACGCATCACAAACGCGAAAACCGTATGGAATGTCACTACTGCGGCTTCACAGCGAAGGTCCCAAAAGTGTGCGCGCACTGCGGCAGTGAGTATGTGTATTTCATCGGCACAGGATCCGAAAAGCTGGAAGAGTTATTGCACGGCATGTTTCCGCAAGCGCGAATTGGGCGGCTCGATAGGGACACCGTTCGCGGGCATGAAGATTTTGAGCGCGCCCTCAACGCCTTAAACGAAGGCGAGCTCGACATTCTCACCGGCACGCAGATGATTGCCAAAGGGCATGACATTCATGGTGTGACGCTGGTGGGCGTGGTGGGAGCTGACGCTGCGCTGGGCATGCCCGACTTTCGTGCCGCGGAGCGCACGTTTCAGTTACTTACCCAAGTCGCTGGGCGCGCTGGACGCGGGCAGACTCCGGGCAAAGTCGTGCTGCAAACTTATTTTCAGGAACACTACGCCGTGCAGTACGCGGCAGCGCATGATTTTAGGGGTTTCTATGATAAAGAGCTGCGCTTTCGCAGCTGGATGCATTATCCGCCTTTCAGCGCGCTGGCCAATGTGCTGGTTCGCAGCAACAAGTTAGATGAAGCGCTGCGCTGGTCGGGCACTTTGGGCAAGTGGTTCGAGAAGACGCGGCACGAAGGCATTCGCGTGCTCGGCCCAGCGGCCTCGCCCATCATGAGGCTAAAGCGCGACTATCGTTACCACTTTGTGCTGAAGTCGGCGAGTCGCGAGAAGTTGAATGCGACCTTGCGGGCGATGCTGGCCTACGCGGCGCAGCAGAAAATTCCGCGCACGCAAGTGATTGTGGATGTAGATGCGGTGTGGCTGATGTAGGACGTACTTCTTTGGTAGGCGGGAGATATGGAATTAGTTGAACTCACAAACCCCGAACAAGCCTCCAATGTAGAGCTTCGCGAAAGGGCAAAGCACATTGGGGCAAACGGATATACGAAAAACTTCCTAGTGTTCGAAGAGGGCCGCGAGGTCGCGTTCGTTTCTTTGGACTTTTGGCCAAAGGGATATCCGTTGATTCTGCACGATCTCTTAGTGTCGACCGATGTCCGGCGCAATCTTGTGGGGACTCGCGTGTTAAATGCGGTTGAAGTCATCACAAAACAAAACAACTATCCAGCAGTGAGCCTCCAACCCAAATCCTTTAACTCCAGTCTTCCTAACAAGAGGCTGATCTCGTGGTATAAGAGATGCGGTTACACTCAGGTTTCGAACAACGGGCGAATTACTCTGTCGAAATCGCTCGTTCCGAATCTTGAAGGTGGCGTGTCGACTTAGGACAGTGAATATGGCTAAAGTATTCTCGTTGATCTTGTCTTTCTTGCTAGTGACGGGCGCCCTCGCAGCGGCGAAAGACAAGAATTCTCCCGAGTACTCGCTTTCTGGCACCGTCGTGAGCTTCCATGCACAGCAGGAAGTGGGTGGTGTTGGTGATGTCGTGAATACGTATCAGCGACGCATCTATGTCCTAAGGACTGATACAGGCACAATGGAAATAACCGGTTGGGAACATGGCGGGAAAGCTAAGAAACGCCCGCCGCTCGAAATTGGGCAGATCATAAAGTTTAGGACCGATGGGAAGTACATCTACGCTGTGTTGGATGACGGCAAAGAACATCGTTTTTATATCGAAGCGGCCAACCAGACGACGCCGTCTCCTTGAATTAGATTACTTGTGCAATCTGTTATTTTCAGGAAATCTATCGTTCAGTGAAACAATTCAAGAGACTTCGTACGCCCCATCCGGCAAGCCTGTAATCCGAATTCCGGCGTGGCCTTTTTCGCGGATGGAGAAGCCGATGAGCAGGGCGGTGATTTGTTCCAGGATGCGCGCGTTTTCGAGCTTCCCTCCATCGAGCACGCGGACCCCGGGAATTTTCGCAGCCAGTTGGCGCACGGTTTTGGTTGCGGCCGGATCGTCGCTGCAAACGACGACGTCGCAATCCACGGGGCCGTCTGTCATTAGCAAATCCGATCCAACGTGATGAAAAGCCGCTGCGACGGAAATTTCTTTGCCCAGAATTTCGGCGGCCTGCTGCGCCGCAGAGCCTTGCCACACGCCGAGCGTGCGCGTGGATCGTCCGCCAACCGCGGCGGCGAGAGGAACGGTCGTATCAATCACGAGGCTGCTGGGGACGATCGCGGGCTTGAGCTCTTTTAAAGTCGTCGCGTGCGCCGCGAATGGAATGGTCAGCACGATCAAATCTGAAGCGGCCGCCGCAGCGGAGTTGTCCCTGCCGGAGATGTTGGCGTTGGGCACACGCTGCTTGATTTTGTCGGCGGCTTGTTTGGCGCGAGCGGCGTCGCGCGATCCGATGATGACGGTTTCTCCAGCTTGGGCCCAGCGCAGCGCGAGGCCGAAGCCTTCGGCTCCGGCACCCCCGATGATAGAAATCGGGCGAACGACCACCTAGGCGAACTCCGGATACATTGATTCTTCTGGAATCTCTTCTGTGATGAGATCAGCGACCGGCGCTTTGATTTTGATGCGCGTGTAAGTCGTGTTGCGCTCGGCGGGGATGCGACCGGCTTCAAGAATCAGCGACTGGAAATCTTCCGGGCTGGTGTGTTGGCCAGCGGTTGCTCCGGCTTCGCGCGAAATATTTTCTTCCATCAATGTTCCGCCGTAGTCGTTGGCGCCGGCGTGTAGGCAAAGTTGCGACAATTTGCGATTAAGCTTGACCCACGAAACCTGAATATTATTGATGGCCCCGGCGAGAAGTATGCGAGCGAGAGCATGAATTTTGAGATGTTCGGCGAGAGTGGGCCCGCTGCGCGCGAGTCCCTGATGAAAGAGCAATGTGTTCTGGTGAACAAAGCCGAGTGGCACAAATTCGGTGAACCCACCTGTCTGTTGCTGGATTTCGCGGAGCAGCAGGATCTGATTGACCCAATGCTCGGGGGTTTCAATGTGGCCGTACATCAAAGTCGAAGTGGTGCGAATGCCGCAGCGATGCGCAGTACGGATGACGTTGACCCACTGAGCGGTCGTCAACTTGTTGCGCGAGAGAACATGACGCACCTGATCGTCGAGAATTTCAGCGGCGGTCCCGGGTAGTGTATCGAGGCCATTGTCGTGCAACATGGAAAGATAATCGGGCAAAGCCATCCCGGTAAGTTCGATGCCATACGTGATTTCCATGGGCGAGAAGGCATGAATATGCATGGAAGGAACGGCACGCTTCACCGCGCGCAAAATGTCGCGGTAATAAAACGGCGGCAGGCCATGAGGTAATCCCCCTTGAATGCAGACTTCGGTTGCGCCCAGCGCGGCGGCTTCGACGGCTTTTTGCGCGACCTGGTCCGGGTCCAGGAAATATGTGTCGGATTCTCGCGGCCCGCGGCTGAAGGCGCAGAACTTGCATCCGACGAAGCAAATATTCGTGAAGTTGATATTGCGATTGACGACGTACGTGACCAGGTTGCCGGCGAGTGCGCGGCGAAGATCGTTGGCAGCAACGAGCAGTCCGAGAAGGTTGTCTCCTTCGGCGTTAGCCAGAATTAAACACTCTTCCTTGGCAAGAGAGGCGCCATCTTCCGAGTTTAGAACTTTTTCTAGCGTGGCGCGAAAGTCATGGGAAAGACGCGGAGCGATTTGGTTCCATTCGAGCGATGGAAAGTTTTCCAGTTCGGATTGGGCCAGTATGCGGCTCACAAGAAAACGATATCACCGAAATAGGTCCGTTGCAGCGGGACGGAGTAAGTCGTGGGCCGAGCCTTTTGCCGGTTGATAGCGGTATCCGCGAATGATGCACGCCGGAGTGCGTGCGAGTTTGCCACAGACCAGCCCTGCGGCGCAGGCAAGTTCATCCGCAACGGCCTCAATGCTTACCCGCAGAGGGTAACCGTGGGGATCGCGCTTCCCACGAAAATCATGAATGGCTTTCATCCCTGCAACGCCGATAGCGACCTCGGTGAGCCCCTCGCGCCAGGGACGTCCGAAAGTATCGGTGATGATCACGGGAATGTGGAGCTTGCAATGCTTTTTGAGCGCCCTGTGAATTTGCGCGGCGGAACGATCGGAATCTTCAGGAAGCAAAAGCGCGTGCTTCCCGCCGTCCACGTTCGAAACATCCACGCCGCTGTTGGCGCAGACAAAGCCATGAGCTGTTTCGGTTATCAGCACCCCATTCTCGCGACGCACGATTCGTTTGCTCAGGGACAAAGCAAGCTCAACCACGCGGGCATCGAGCTTGTATTTTCGTGCCCATTTTTTTGATTCGGCAGAGGGGCGAATGCCGTCGAGAGCGGCGAATTGACCCTCAGCTTTGGATACGATCTTGTGTTTCACAACGAGAATGTCGCCGGATTGCAGCCTAATGCGGCGGCGCTTAACCGCTGCGATGAGCTTGTCAGCGACAGAATCTTCAGCGCGGACTTCATCTGGAAAGGGAACGGGAATGATTCGTAACTCGCTGTATTGCAAAGAGGAAGGCATTATTCGCCGGCGGCTCGTGGAAGATCTTCGAGATGCCACTTCTGAATCAATTGCTGGGAGCGGGTTTCGCCCGGTGCCGCCCCAAGATCGCGCAAATCCGAGGGATTATCCACGTCAAGCGCAATGCCGGGAAGGTTGAGAGTTACACACGGGAAACCAGTAGTGTGTGCGGCTTCCAGGTGCGGCTTGAAGCTGTCGTTGCCGAAATGCAGGGGGAACAAATCGGCAGGCCGGCGCAGGACTGCATTTGTGCCTCGGCCATCAGCAGCGGGCACCAGCACGGAACCCTCGTTTGGCGCCGCCGTGAGAATTTGCTCGAGTTCGGAGACAGTCATGAGAGGAATGTCCGCGGGAATCACCAGAGTGCTCTCCGCGGCACGGGCCACGCAGACTCTAGTGGCTCGCGCGATGGCTTCGGTTTCGCCAGGATTATCGTGGTCCGCCATGACCTCGAAATGAAAACGGTTCGCCAACTCCAAGGCGAAAGGATCACTTGTGACCAAGCTGATCTCCATGCGATCGCGCAGCTGGGCGACGGTTTCGCAAACATCCAGCAACATGGTTTGGGCAAGCAGGGTCCGCGTTTCCTGATCGAACCATGTGGCCAGGCGTTGCTTGGCGCTAGAGAGATGTTTGACAGGGATCAGGATCATTTGGGACTCGTTGCGGCCGCGCCTTCTGCTTCGCAGGCGGCCAGCACAGCGCGGGCAAGATTCACCCTGTCATCGCGGGTTTTCATGATAGTGTTGGTGACTTTGACATGAAATCCAGCGGCCTGCAACTTTTGCGCCACAGCCTTGTCCTGGTTATCCACCACAAGAACATCAAGAAAATCTTCATAGGCTTGGGCCACGCCGCCAATTGAAACAGGAAAGCCCATTGCCGCCATCATGATTCCCGCCGGGCCGGAGACGGCATTATTGCCAACGATAGGGCTGATCGCGGCCACGCTCGCCGGTGTGCGGACTAGAGCCTCCCGGATGGCGGGCACTGAGAGAATGGGCCCGATGCTGCTGATGGGATTGCTCGGCGCCAGAATCACGGCGCTTGCTTGAAGAATAGCGTCGATTACTCCCGGCGCTGGCTCTGCTTCAGTAGAGCCAGCGAAGCGCACCGAGTTCACGGGGTCCTGATACCATCGCTGTACGAAATATTCCTGAAAGCTGAGTTCGCCACTGGGTGTATCGACGCGAGTCTCAACCCGCGAATTGCTCATGGGGAGAACACGCGAGCGAATGCCAAACTTTTCCGCTATCGTTCGAGCGACATCGGTTACGGTTTTGCCTTCTGCTAAGAGCTTGGAGCGGAGCAGGTGCACCGCAAGATCGCGGTCACCCACGTGGAACCAAATGGGTTCGTCGAGCGCCTTCATGGTTTCGAGGCAATAGAATGTGTCACCCTTCACACCCCAGCCCCGCTCTTTGCTTAGCCGGCCTGCAAGGGCATAGATGATGGAGTCCACATCGGGCGAAACATAAAGGCCCCACCATTGCAAATCGTCGCCGGTATTCACGACGAATGTGAGTTCTTCCGGCGGGACCACATGGCGCAATCCTTCTACAAATTTTGCTCCGCCGGTGCCGCCGGTGAGGACGACGATCATGCGTCTCTCCCCGCTAGGCCTGTAGAGCCTGTTGCAGATGCCAATTTTTCGGCGAGCAACCCTTCTCGCTCCGCGAGCGCCGGAATGAATTCAGGATAGACGGGTAATCGTTGGCGCAAAATGTTCCCTTTGGCTTCGGTGCGACATTGTAACTGATCGAGATGTGGCCAGGGCTTTTCAGGATTGATGAAGTCCGGCGTGAGGGGCGAAATGCCACCCCAGTCATTGATTCCGGCGTCAAGAAAGTCGTCATAATTTGGCAGCGAAAGATTGGGCGGGGCCTGAATGTTCATCTCCGGCATCAGCAGACGCGCGACGGCGATGGTACGCAGCATATCGTTATGCGAAGGCTCGGGATGATCACGCATGGGAATTTCCGGCTTGGCACGAAAATTTTGAATGATGACTTCCTGAATGTGGCCGTAACGCTCGTTAATATCGCGGATGGCAATAAGCGAATCGACGCGCTCTTCGACGGATTCGCCGATGCCGATCAACAGGCCGGTCGTGAAAGGGACATTTTGTTTGCCGGCCTCTTCAATAGTATGCAGGCGTTTCGACGGAACTTTATCGGGAGCATCATCGTGGCAAGCGAGATGCTTTGTGCTTTCAAGCATCAAGCCCATGCTGGGCGAAACGTGCGCTAGGCGCGCGATCCATTCGGCACTGAGGAGTCCGGCGTTGGGATGCGGCAGTAAAGAAGTTTCACGCAACACCAGTTCACACATGGCTTCGAGATATTTCAGCGTCGAATTGTAGCCGAAGCGCCGCAGAGTCTCGCGCATTTCGGGAAAAATTAGCTCCGGCTTGTCGCCGAGGCTGAACAGCGCTTCGGTGCAGCCCAGTTTTTCTCCGGCACGAACAACGCCGAGAACTTCATCTGGCGTCATCGTATGGGCGCCGGGTTGGCCGGGATCACGGCGAAAAGTGCAATATCCGCAGTAGTCGCGGCAGAGATTGGTGAGCGGGATGAAGACTTTTCGCGAATAAGTAATCAGGTTCGATTTGAACTTGCGTTTGGTAGCGAGAGCGGCAGCAAGCAATTCGGGCAATTGCTCATCGCCAGTGCGAATCAAACTGTAGGCGGCTTCTTTAGAAACAGGGTCGCCGAGTCGCACTCCAGCCAACGCTTCCGTCGTTAAGTTTAAAATGCTGCTGGCCACGACTCGATTCTCCTCAAAATCGCCTTAACTATCAAATCGAAAAAATAATTCGAAATTCCACATGGCCGCTAAATGGACTGTGGAAAAGCCGTCAAGGCAAAATTAAACCTATAAAAAGTGATTTATTTTCGGAAGGTCTCTGACCGCTCAGGTCTGCGGTATGGCGAGATCGGGCATAGGCCGGCCAGCAAAAAGATGACGGCAAGGAGCCGCCATCCAGCGGGTCCAACGTCCCGACCAGGTGACGCGGGCGCTATCAGTGGCGATGCCGGTATCGGCGTACATGTGACGGTAAATGCGAGAAATCAGCAGGAACGCCAGACGGCCTTTGCTGGACTTGATGAAGCTGGAACGCTTCCAGATGGAACCCCAACTGTAGAAGGCATCCCAAACGCCTCCGAAGATCACATAAGCGCCGCGCTCTCTGGCGATTTTGCCAATCTCATATCCACGCAATGCGTTCGCGGTGTGAATGCCGATACCGACGACATCGCCCTTTTGGATCGTTTCGGGATCAATTTGCGATAGGGTCTCATCCACGAGAACTGGGTCCCCGAAACTCAACGGCGTAGCTGCTGCCAACACATACTGCCAGCGAGGGGTGATCACCGCGGTACCGAACGAGACACTGCTGGGATTGACGAGATGGACCCTCACGACGCAACTCCTGTGTACTGCAAATTCTCCGGTGCCTCGTGGAGCCTGATTATCGCTATTTCAAAAACTTAAGAGTGCGCGTCGTTCAATTCAGACGGCGGGGACTGAGTGTTAGGTTAGAGAATTGCCGTGTACGCAACCGTACACTGAAGCCAGGCCAAAAGTCAGATGCTGTCAAGGGCGAGTGGCCGAAAGACTGGGATATTCAGTTATTCGAGAACGCTATCGTCCATTTTCTTCCGGCCCCAGTCAGCAGCGGCCTGCACAAACGCCAGCACCAATGGATGCGGGGCCTTCACGGTCGACGAGAGCTGTGGCTGAAATAGAGTCGCGATATAAAAGCGGTGCGTTGGCGATTCGATCGCCCTGATTTCGTTTTGCGTGCCACGAGCCACTACCGGAAATCCAGCTTCCATCGCGGCCCATTCGTAATCCGGATTGACCTCGAAGTTGCAGAAGAATTCCTCCGTGACTACGTCTTTCCCATAAAACGACTGCAAATAGGAGCCGGGGCGCAGGCGGATTTCGGGGACCATCCCTGAAAGCTTCGGCGCACCTTTGTCTTTGCTCGGAACCGCACACGCGACTGGGTAGATGATGATGTTCTTCGAGCCGGAGTTATTCTCGGCAGAGTCCGCGTCTTTAATACCGACGACATTGCGGGCACATTCGATGAGCGCATATTGGAATCCGCCACAGGTGCCCAGGAACGGCCAATCGCGGCGCCGCGCGAATTCGATGCCTTTCAACATGCCGTCAAAACTCTTGTAGGGGCTACCAGCCGAGGCCCAGATTCCGTCGAAGGATTCAAGTCGCTTTTCCGCGCCGGCGTCCAGCAGTGACGGCGTAGGAAGCCACTCCGACTCGACCGCAATGCCGATCCGCTTGGCGGCATGCTGGAGCGCATCATTGGTGGCGTGGTGGGAGCGAAATTCGGGATTGAAATCGCCCAGAACACCGATGCGGGTGACGTCGCTCACGCTGCCATTCTACTTGAGAGGGATTGCAATCGCCGAGTTACCGTTGTTGACGATGGTAACGAGGCGGTTCGCGGGCGAACCTCGTGGCACGAGCGAACCCTCGCCATCTTCAAGCAAGTGACTATTCGATTCGAACCTACTTCGCGCTTGCCCCGAAGGACATGGGCACGTCAGATTTGTCGGCTTCTTCAACCTCGAATAGCGGGAAAGCAGTCAGGTTCATAAAACTGGCGACAAAAGTGTCCGGGAACTGCTGGATGCGCGTGTTCAGTGTGTTCACCGAATCGTTATAGAACTCGCGCCGGTCGGCAATCTGACTTTCAAGCTCCGTAATGCGCTTCTGCAACTGCATGAAATTGTTATTCGCCTTCAAATCCGGATAGTTTTCTGCCACCGCAAAAAAGCCGCGAAGAGCGGCGGTCATGCTTTGATCAGCAGTAGCTTTCTGATCCACGGTCGAAGCCTGCTGGTACATGCTGCGGGCCTGCGTGATTTTCACCAACGTCTCGCCCTCAAACGCCTTGTATCCTTTGCAAACTTCGAGCAGCTTGGTTAATTCGTCATGCCGTTGTTTGAGCATGATGTCAATATTCGACCAGGCCAGCGCTATTTCATTTTTTACGGCGATGAGCCCATTAAAGATGGTGACCGCATAAGCGGCTACGCCGCAGATGACGAACAGAAATCCGAGCAAAATGATTGTAGTCATAGTTCCTCTCTTAAATCGTTACAGCGATATTGAATGGCTAATTCTTACAGCCAGCCCAATTGCGCTGCTATCGCATATACGCACAACAGCGTAAGTGCAGGTCCGCCCCAAATCATGGCGGCGGATTTCCATCCCAAAGCCTTTACGATCTCCCGCTGGCTTTGCCAGGAGATAAAAAACGCTGGATTGTGCCCGCCTTTCCTCAGCACAACCGGAGGATGCAAATCAAAACTTTCTTGCGGTTCGGAGTCTTTCGCCGGAGCGATTGCCGTGGCGACGCCGCCTCCGCTCATGACGGCCGCTGCGGTTCGAATCCCTGCCGCGGCCCATGCCGCTGGATTGGTAATGCCAGCCTTGATCAAGGCGCTCCGAACCTTCTCCTCTTGCGCAGCATCCATTGGGGGCTTCGCCGTGGAACTAGATGAGGGGGCCGCGGTTCCCACAGTGAACGAATACGCGCTTCCCGAGTTCGCGCGGGAAATGCGCCACGAAAAGCTCCTGGACGTACTTACGGGCGTGAAGAGAGGGCCAGATGGATAAGTCGCGTGATTTTCCGCTAGTGTTCCGAGCACAAACAGTGCGTTCTTGGGCTTGATGCAATATTCCTCAATCTTGATTTTGCGTGTATTGCTGACGCCGTGGCGCGACAGGAAGCTGGCGATATTGATTGGAACGTCGAGGCTGCTCGAAAAAAGCGACTGGCTGAACTGGTCACTAAAGTCGCGATGAATGCTCATCTCGGCACCCTGCGGATCCACCAGGATACGGCCGGTTCCGTCTTCCAGGAAATAAGGAACGTGTGCTGTTTCCTCGGCGACTTTCACCCACTGGTTGCTGCGGCCTTCCCGCCGCCACTCCCAAGCAATCGAATGGTGAAAGTAGCAGGACATCCCGCTGATAGGGGCCGGAATCGTACTCGGACCGCACGCCAGGCCGCTGATCTCGACCAGTCCCATGGCGGCGCTGTGCACTTTGGAGGTCGGTGTGTTCTCAATCAAACGCTTGCGCTGGAGCGTCACAAACCCGCGATAGAACAGATACACGCCGGCGCATGCGCCAAAGAAGGCGTAGGCCACGAGACGCGGCTGGACCTGAGTTGCGAAGAATAAATTCACGTTTCGTCCCGATGCCGGTGGGGGAAGAGAAGGCATCGGCATGAGGTTAGTGGACGGGATGCAGGTCAGGCAGCAGAAAAGAGGGGTTTTGACTTACGGAGGTAATGGTGGTCAAGTTGCATACTCGACGGTTCGCTGTCTCAATCACCGCCGTTCCCTGATCCGCACAATGCGCGACGGCTACATAGCAGGCCAGATGGGAGCTCTGGCCAGCGACTTCAAACCCGCACCGCGACCTACCGTGCCACAACCATGCGTTCCTTGAGGATTTCCTCTACCGCCCCAATCGCCGTATCAATCTCGGCGTCGGTGTTGTAGAAGTGTGGGGCGAAGCGGACGCCGGCTTTGGGGCGCCAGTCTATTAAAATTTCACGTTTCAGCAATTCCCTGCTGACTTCATACGAATCAGGCATGTCAATCGAAACCGTCCCGCCGCGCTTTTCCGGATCGCGGGGCGTGTTGACGCGCCAACCGTGCTTATCAGCCAATGAAATCACGTAGGCGACCTGGCGCTTCGATTTCTCACGAATGCGCGCCACGCCCACTTCATTCAGGATTTTTAATCCCGGGCGACAGGCCTCGAGCGCCGGAATATGCGTGGTTCCGTTCATAAATCGGTAGGAAGTATCGGCGTAGGTCGTCGGTCCCACGGCAAATGCCATCGAGTCCGCGTGCGCGAACCATCCGGTAAATTTGGGTTCGAGCTTCTTGGCGAGATCGGGCCGAACGTAAAGGTACCCCACGCCTGGGCCGCCACACAGCCACTTCAAGACCCCGCCACAGGTGAAATCTACGTTGAGCGCTTGGACATCCACAGGAACGGTACCGAGCGACTGGAACGTATCGAGAACCACGAGCGCTCCGACTTTGTGTGCTTTCTCGATAATGGCCTTAGCGTCGTTGATGTACGAGCTTCTGAAGATGACGTGCGAAACCGGCACTAGGAGCGTGGTTTCGTCAATCGCGTCGAGCAACCGTTCGGTCGGCACATGGATGCCGTCATCCGTCTTGACCATGTGCACCTTGGCGCCGTTGCGCTGCTGGGCTTCCCAGAAATACATGACCGAAGGAAAATTCAGGTCGTCGTAAACAATTTTGTTGCGCTTGCCGGAAAAATCGAAGCACGAAGCCACCACCTGCTGGCAAGTCGTTACATTCTGATGGGTTGAAACCGAACCTTCGGGCGCATTCATGAGCGCGCCGATTTCGTCGCCCACTTCGGCAGCCAGCATCCACCAGCGCTCTTCCCAGGCTCGGACGCCGCGTAAGCCCCACGTGTCGGCATACCCCTTCATAGCATCGTAGACCCCGCGAGGCATGGCCCCAAGAGAATTGCTGATTAAATAAGTCGTGCGTTCAAGGATGGGAAACTCAGACCGATAGCGCAGCAAAGCGTCGTGATTTGCGTCAACACTCATGAAGAAATTGTACCGCTGCGACGCGGTTTCCGGACGATCAGGTACGCGACCGTCAGAATCGCCAGATAAGGCAACCCGCTCACAATTGTGATGCGCGATTGGGGCACCCACCACGTGGAGGCGATCGCCAAAAAGATGCCGATGAATCCAATAGTCGAGAGAACCGCCCCTCCCGGCGCGCGCATCGGAAGATTTGCGAGTTTTTCGGGCGAAATCTGGCGCCGAAAGGCTATATGCGAAGCCAACGCGACCCACCAAGCCAGCATTCCGCCAAATAAGGACGCGCCAAGAATGTACAGAAATGCCGATTGCGGCGCTAGTTTTTCCATCACCAGCGCAAGTACCACTCCTCCGGCCGAGATGAGCAATGCCGGCCGGGGCGCGCCTGACGTGTTCACATGCCCGAACGACGCCGGCGCATGGCCATCCCGAGCCAGGGAGAAAAGCATCCGGCTGGCGGCATAAAGATTTGCGTTAGCTCCCGATAGCGCGGCCGTTAAAACGACAACGTTCATCAACGCTGATGCCGCCGGAATACCAGCGACCACAAACACCGTCACAAAGGGACTTTGGGTCACGCCCATGCGGTTCCACGGCAATACCCCCACCAGCACCGCAGTTGCGCCCAGATAAACAAATGCCAGCAAGCCAAACATGATGCGCGTCGCCCGTGGAATTTCACTGGCCGCGCGGGCTTCGCCTGACGAAATTGCAACCATCTCCAAACCTAAGAAACTGAACAGCGCAAAAGAAATCGCCAGGAACGGCGATGCGAACCCGTTGGTTACGAACCCGCCGTGGTTTAAATATTGCGGCACGGCGCGATGGCCGAACAGCAACGACGCGCCTACGACGATGAAGGCGCCAATCGTAACCACCTTGACCATGGCGAACCAAAACTCAAAGTGCCCATAGTCGCCGACTGCGCGCAGATTGATGAATAAGAGCACGATGGCATAAATCGCCACCCATACCACTCCGGGAACCGCAGGAAACCAGTAGGACGAATACGTCGAAGCTGCCACCAACTCGGCTCCGACGGCCGCGACTACCGATGTCCAGTAACCATAGCGGGCTACAAACCCTGCCCAAGGGCTCAAATAGAGCTCGGCGTAAAGTCCAAACGAGCCCGCCGCAGGGTGCGCGCTGGCCAGTTCCCCTAGTGCATTCGTTACCGTCCAAGCTAGAAACGCACCGAGGATGTACGTGACGATCACTGCAGGCCCGGCAATCTGTACAGCGGCACCTGAGCCCAACAGCAATCCCGTACCGATCGAGCCGCCCACGGCCACCATTGCCATTTGCCCGGCACTAAGTTGCTGGCGCAGTCCCTGTCCTGATTGTTCCTGGCTGCTCATAGTTCGGGTGCTCTGACTGCGGGCCTTCGTCTCCCAAATTTCATGATTTCGCCCGTGACCTTGGTAACCCAGTAGACCGGGTACTTCATTGCTGCACAGCGAACATGACACCTAGAATCACATTTGGGTTATGCCGCCAAGCAACCCCCCTTTTTCATGTCCGATCGCAGCGAAATCGCCAAGCTCGTCGAACGTGCGGAAAAGCTCTTGCAAAAGGGCAAAACCGCCGAGGCTCTCGACGTTTACCTGCTGGTTCTGGCTGAAGACCAGCAAAACGATACTGTACGACAAATGGCCGCCGATCTGTGCCTTACGCTGCAACGCCCCTCGGATGCCGAACGTTTGCTCGGTGAGCTGTTTGATCGCCAAGTGCTCGCCGGAGATGGGGCCCGCGCCAATATTACCTACAAAAAGCTGGCACGCTTCAAGAATCCGACAAGCGAGCAAAAATTGCGTTACGGCGCTCTACTCGAAAAGACCAACAAGAAGCTCGCGCTCGAAACCTACGAAGTGGCGCTTGCGGAAATGCAGCGCGACGGGAAGAAGCCCGAAGCTCTGGATGTTCTCAAAATGATTCTTGCCCTTGATCCGGGGGAGAAAAATACCGTTAGATTTGCCGAATTGAGTTCAGAAGCCGGCGACCACCGAGCCGCGGCTAATGCATTCATGAAGCTGGCTGCACAGGCCGAATCTTCTGGAGGAAACCCAGCCAGTTGGTACGAGCGCGCTTACGGCGAAAATCCCTCCCAGGACGATATTGCGCTGGCCTATGCGAAAAGTCTGCTGGCACAACAGCAACTCGGGGCTGCAACTTTTATTCTTGAGCCGGTCGTGAACGCGGGAAACGCGTCAGTGGAAGTTCGCGACACCTATGCCAAGTCTCTCCTCGCGGCGGGACGATTCACCGATGCCGAACCAGTCCTTTGGGACTTATTTGACGCCGACCCGGCACGAATCCAGGAAATTGCGTCTCTCATCGAAGCATTTCTGAATGGAGGCGAAGACGCCAAGGGCGTTGCCTTGGCGCGCAAACTCGAGCAGCAACAACGCAAAAAAGGCGACCGCCGCAGCTTTATCGCACTGATGCAAGGCATCGCCGCCAAGTTCCCCGCGACACCGGAGCTGCTCGAGTTCATGAGCGAGATTTTTAACTCGTCCAATCGCGAAGGTGACTATTCGCAAACTTTGCTAAAGCTGTTCGATCTTCATTTTGGCATGGGCAATTTCGCAAAGGCGGGCGAATGTCTCGATAAAGCCGCGGAGATCGACGCATATGAGCCCGGCCATCAGAAGCGATTAGAGAGTCTGCGCGGCAAAATTGACGAAAACCGCTTTCAGGTCATTTCATCGCGTTTCACCAGCCTGGCCCCGGTGGTGCCCGTACGCAGCGAAGAACGCACCCTGGGGGCAGCCACCTTGCAGGATCTAATGCTGCAAGCCGAGATCCTCGTGCAATATGGCATGAACAGCAAAGCGCTCGAACGTTTACAGCGCATACAGGAACTCTTTCCGCATGAAGAAGACCGCAATTCTGACTTGCGTGCTCTTTATTCAACCGCCGGCATGACGCCGCAATATTCCTCTCCTGGGCGGCCTCTCGCGCCCAGCGCGGAACCTGCACCGGTGGCAGTCGCACCTATGACACGAGCGAGCGAAGCAGCAGAAGCCAGCAGCTTTGCGCGCATTTCAGACATCACCCGCAAGCTCTACCGTCAGGGCAACATCGACGGAGTGCTTTCTCTGGCCGCGGAAGACATTTGTGCGCAATGGAAAGTAACTCGTTGCCTCGCGGCGATGCGCAAACCAGGGCTGATGCCTAGCGTGATTAAGGAACATGCCACGGAAGGAGCTCCCCCCGCCAGCAATGCGGCATTGGCCAAAGTGGTTTCTGCGGTTCATGATCTCGCGGTGAGCAAAGGCACGCTGACCCTTAATCAAGTTCAGGCAGCACCCGAACTGGCCCCCATCCATGACATTCTGGAAGAACTGGAAATCGTATCGCTGCTTGCCATTCCGCTTAGCGATGGCCCGGACCACATGGGTCTGCTGCTTTTGACGCAATCCTCCTCGCGCAGTTGGGGCGCAAACGATTTGATGGTCCTCAAGACCATTGGCGAGCAAATGGTCATCGCGCTGAACAATGTCGGCCTGCGCCGCCTGGTCAAGAATCTTTCCGTCACTGACGAGCATTCCGGTTTGCTGAAACGGGCTTCGTATCTCGACTTGTTGCTCGCGGAAACCAAGCGCGCGTTGCAACAGAACACGCCGGTCACCGTTCTCTTGATGCGCATTGGCGATCGCAACGAACTCATCAAAGAATTCGGCGAGGCAGCCATCGAAACCGCGATGCAGCAGATTAGCCAGATTTTTGCCGGCAACATCCGCCAGAACGATCTCGCCTTCCGCTATGAGTCAACAACCATCGCCATTGTGCTGGGTGAAACTGCCGAAGCCGACGCGGTCATGGCTACTGAAAAGCTGCGCAAACTGATTTCTGGCGTGAAGTTGAATGGTACCTCGGCCATCACTGTCAGCGCCGGCGTGGCCGAAGCAGTTGTGCGCCAGCAATATGACTCCGTTGACACGGTCACCGAAGTGATCAACCGCGCGGAGCAGGCTTTGGCTGCAGCCGTGGTGAAAAGCGCAGACGCTACAGTAACATTGTCGCCTTCGCTAACGGCAGCAGCGGTCGCATAGATAGTTCCTCAGCTCAAGCAAAACCACCAAAGCTTATGAAGAACGACGTATGAAGTCTTCGTGTAACTTCGTGTCCTTCGTGGCTGTCTTAATTCTTCCTCAAAAATGGCAAACCATCTCCCACGCTGATAAACTAGCCAGTCCACGCGGAAAATTCTGCTGGCAGACCGCACAAATCACTGACAGGAACCGAATGCTGAAACCAGGTGACATCGCAATCGTCAGCGGGGCGCGCACACCCTTCGGCCGCTACTGCGGCAAAATCAAAGATTATACGGCGCAGGAACTCGGCGCAGTAGCAGGCAAAGCGGCGATAGACCGTGCCGGAATTGATCCCAAAGAATTTGACCATGTTGTCTTCGGCAACGCGCAGCAAACTTCCGGCGACGCGCTCTATGGTGCACGCCATGTCGGACTGCGGGCTGGCCTTCCCATCGAGACACCGGCGCTGACTGTGAACCGCCTCTGCGGAAGCGGCATGCAAGCCATCGTCAACGCGGCGCAGATGGTGCAGCTCGGCGAAGCCAATATCGTTCTCGCCGGCGGTATGGAGTCCATGTCGCAGGCTCCCTTCGTCATTCGCGGGCGCGACGGCTTCACCCTCGCTCCCGGCGGCAAGCTCGAAGACTCGCTCATGGTCGCGCTGCTCGATACGTATTGCGGCCTTTACATGGCCAACACCGCCGAGCTTTACGGCGAGCAGCAGGGCATCACTCGCAAGATGCAGGACGAATTCGCACTGCGCTCCCAGCAACTCGCCGATGCCGCCTACAAAGAGGGACGCTTGCAGGAAGAACTTACTCCCGTACCCCTTCGTAATTCCAAAGGCGAGCCCACTGGCGAGTCGCTGACCGAAGACGACCATCGCCGTCCGCAGACCAACATGGAAGGACTGGCGAAGTTAAAGCCTGCGTTCGGCAAAAACGGCACCGTCACTGCGGGCAACGCCAGCGGCATCGTGGATGGCGGCGCGGCCGTCACCGTCATGTCGCTCGAAGCGGCGCAGAAGCGTAATCTCAAGCCGCTCGGACGCATCGTCAGTTGGGGCATCGCCGGGGTTGAGCCGAAGCTGATGGGCCGCGGCCCGGTTCCGGCCATCAAGCAGGCCATCCAAAAAGCCGGGCTCACGCTCGACTACATTGACTTGATTGAAGTGAATGAAGCTTTCGCTGCGCAGTATCTCGCAGTCGAAAAAGAGTTGGGCCTGGATCGCAACAAAGTCAAGCGCGCGGCTGGTGATTACGTTGCTGCATGAGCTGCGCCGCCGCAAGAAAAAGTATGGTGTGGCAGCAGCCTGCATCGGCGGCGGCCAGGGCATAGCCATGATTGTGGAGAGCATGAATTAATTCATCTTTACCGCCGAGGGCGCGGAGAACGCTGAGAAATCAAGAAGCCAAGCTCGGCACTCGGCGGTAAATGATTTAAGGACTCATATATGGAAATACAAAAAATAGGCGTTCTCGGTTGTGGACTCATGGGTTCCGGCATCGCGCAGGTTGCGGCGACGGCCGGATTCGACGTCACCGTTCTGGAAGTTGAACAAAAATACTTGGACAAAGGCTTCGCGGGAATCGAGAAATCTCTAACCAAGTTTGCCGAACGGCCCGTGGAAAAAGGCGGCATCACGGCAGACCAGAAAAACGCCATCCGGGCGCGGCTCAAAGGCAGCACCAGCAAAGCCGACCTCGCCGATTGCGACATCATCATTGAAGCCATCATCGAGAACGTCGAAGAAAAGAAAAAGATGTACGCGTCTTTAGACAGCGTTGTGAAAAAAGACGCCATCTTTGCCTCGAACACTTCGTCCATCTCGGTCACCGAGCTGCTCACCGCCGTCAAGCGCCCCGAGCGCTTCATCGGACTGCACTTCTTCAATCCGGTGCCGCTGATGAAGCTGGTCGAAGTCGTCCGCACCATCGCCACCGCCGACGATGTTTATGAAACCGCTTACGAGTTTGGCAAGAAGCTGGGCAAGGTTCCCGTCCGCACCAGCGACAAGACTGGATTCATCGTCAACCGCCTGCTCGTGCCTTATTTGCTGGACGCGATTCGCGCCTATGAAGAAGGCGTCGGCTCGATTGACGACATTGACAACGCCATGCGCCTCGGTTGCGGCTATCCCATGGGGCCATTCACGCTGCTTGACTTCGTGGGCCTCGACACGACTTACTACATCACACACGTGATGTATGACGAATTCAAAGAGCGCCGCTTCGCCTCTCCGCCGCTGTTGAAGCGCCTGGTGATGGCAGGATGGTATGGCCGCAAGACGGGCAAAGGCTTTTACGATTACGCCAACCCGAACAATCCGAAGGCGAATAAGCTGTAAAAGCTGTGCTAGACGGACGTTAGATTGATTGTAGGGAGTCTCTAATGAAGTTCAAATTGATCACGTCCGCATTCATCGTGACCTTGTCACTTTCAGCCAATGCACAACAGGGCCCGCTGTGGCCATGTGGTGACCAGGTTGCGGTCGATGGACCCCCAGAATCGTCTCAGAGCGCTTCCCAGGTACGCGTAAGTGCGGGCGTCACCGACGGATTGGCGAAAAATAGAGTGTTGCCTGATATTTCAGATCTATGGGACGAGGGATTGGACGCTACCGTAGTTATTGGCGTAGCGATTGATCGAGAAGGCAACGTTCGGTGTGCCAGATTCGAGCGAGGCGACGAAGTGTTTGCACAGCGCAGCATAGCTGCCGCCGAAAAATGGACGTTTAAGCCATACACACTCAATGGCCAAGCTGTGGCTATCGAGAGCCAGATCGTATTTACTTATAAGAAGGACGAAGTTGAAGCGCGGTAGTGCAATTCCTTTATGACCTACGAAAACATACTTCTCGAAAAGAAATCATCCGTCGCCTACCTTACCGTCAACCGGCCCAAGGTGCTGAACGCGCTCAACTCTGCGACTTTGGAAGAATTGCACGCGGCGTTTACTGACATCAAAGCCGACCGCGAAATCCGAGTGGTGATTTTCACCGGATCGGGCGAAAAGGCTTTCATCGCCGGAGCCGACATCAACGAACTAGCGCAGCGCGACGCCGTCAGCGGCAAGGAATATGCCGCGCGAGGCCAGTCGGTGCTCGATCTGATCGAAAATCTGGGCAAGCCGGTGATTGCCTGCATCAACGGATTCGCCCTCGGCGGCGGATGCGAAATCGCCCTCGCCTGCACCATGCGTTTGGCCAGCGAAAACGCCAAGCTCGGCCAGCCCGAAGTGAAGCTCGGCATCATCCCCGGCTACGGCGGATCGCAGCGGTTGCCGCGGCTGGTGGGCAAAGGCCTCGCCAATCAGATTTTGCTCACCGGAGAAATGATCACCGCGCAGGAAGCGCATCGCATTGGCTTGGTGAATGAAGTCACCGCGTCCGCCGAGTTGATCGCTCGAGCTGAAGCCATCGCTGCGAAGATCATCGCCAACGCACCGCTGGCCGTGCAATACACGCTCGAAGCCGTCAACCGCGGCATGGAGATGCCGCTCGCCGAAGGCCTCTATCTCGAGACGGCATTGTTCGGTGTGGCCTGTGCCACCGAAGACAAAAAAGAAGGCACAGCAGCGTTTCTAGAGAAGCGTCCGGCGCAGTTCAAAGGCAAGTAGGGTTCAGTCGCCCTGGCCACATCTGTCATTCCGAGTAGCGGAGCGACGAGCAATCTGCATGTAGGACAATAAAAGCAGATTCCTCGCTCCGCTCGGAATGACAAGGTGTTGAGTTTAATAAATGAAAATTGAATCCGTGAAACCGATGTTGAAATCCCAATTCCCTGCGATTGAGGGCGGCCTCAACGCTGTGGGAAAACGCTTCGCTATTGTCGTCTCACGTTTCAACGCGTTCATCACCGAACGCCTTTTTCAAAGCGCTCTCGACGGCTTGCTCCGTTCTGGCGCTAAGAAAAAAGACATTGCGCTTGTCCGCGTCCCTGGCGCCTTCGAAATTCCTTCCGCCGCGCGTACGCTTGCAGAGACCAAGAAATATGACGCCGTTATCTGCCTGGGATGCCTCATCCGCGGCGACACTGCTCACTATGACGTTATCGTGAATGAAGTCACGCGCGGCATTGGGCAATCGGCACAGGAGACCGGAGTTCCTCACGCCTTCGGTGTTCTCACCTGCGACACGCTGGAACAAGCCATTGACCGCGCCGGATTGAAGATGGGCAACAAAGGCTTCGAAGCTGCGCTCGCCGCAATTGAGATGGCGAATCTAAAGCAAGTTGTCAGTAGCCAGTCGCCAGTTACCAGAGAAAAGCAGATTCCTCGCTCCGCTCGGAATGACAAGGGTGCTAAAGTTCGGAACGGTAAAGCCAAACTTCGCGCTCCCAAATCTAAAAGGCGCAAATAATCTCACGCTCGCGTAAACTGACAACTAGCCACCTATCACTGGCAACTGGCAACTGTTTTTATGGGCACTCGCCGCAAATCCCGCGAACTCGCGCTGCAAATGCTTTTCCAGGCGGATATGGGAAAGCAAACTCCGCAGAATGTCCGGCAAACTTTCTGGAAAGAGCGCGACACCGTAGGGAAAGATGTGCAGGGTTTTGCGGACGATCTCTTCCGAGTGGCCTCGGATCGAGCCGAAGAAATCGATAAACTCATCGAGCAGCATGCCGAACACTGGCGCATGGAGCGTATGGCGGCTGTGGATCGAAATGTCTTGCGCGCTGCTGTGGCTGAATTACTCGCCTATCCAGATACGCACCGCGCTGTCGTCATCAACGAAGCCCTCGAAATCGCGCGCAAGTATTCCGCGCCTGAGTCCGTCCAATTCATCAACGGTGTGCTTGATAGCGTCGGCAAGGCTCTCGACAAAGCCGCTGTCTAAGCGTCCCGCCTTAAGGCTTGGCCACAATCAAATCCGGCTTACATGTAGTGGAATAAGGCTGACCGGCGGAATTCAAACAAAGATTTTGAGGGAAGGTCACCTGCGTAAGATCTCCACCCCCTAAAGTGTTGATCATGTGCACCGTGCCATCGGTCGCCGCCACTGCCAGCACCTGACCGTCTGGCGAGAGCGCAGCCTGCACCGGGCTTGTATTCCCGCTCAGTTGAATGGCCGACGTCGTCTGTCCAACAATATCGAATACCACAATGCTGCTGAACGAGTCGGCTACGATATAGGCCTTGGTGCCATCCGGCGAAATTATCATCTGGGAAGGCGTGAAATTGCCAAGTCCCAAATTCGTGGAAGACGCAAGCGCAAGGTTCGTCGGCGGCGCGCAACTGTTAAAAGGCGGAGTGACGTTGACGTTGACCGAGATTAGGTCCACATTGGGCGGTTCCAGCGCCACCACCTGCGAACCGTTGGCCAGCGATGCAACTATACTGGGCGCGCTGGGTGTGCTTACTGTGAGACCAGGCGCTGCAGTGCAGGTCGTGTAGGTGGACAACCCGTCTGCAATTCCCCCGCCGGAAATGAAGGCAAACGAACCTTCCGGCGTGAACGCGACTGCCGTCCCCGGATTCGTCAAGGGAAACGACTGTAAAGCATCTTCCTTTGAATAGACATAAACCGTGCTTCCCGCGACAATGAATGCCTTCAGGCTGTCCGGAGAAAATGCCGCTGCCGTAGCGCCGCTAATGGAAAGCGCGGTCGAACTTTGGCCGGCGACGTTAATCACATAAACCTGATTTGGCGTGTTGATCGTGTCCGACACCAGCACGGTGCTGTTGTCAGGAGCGACCGCAATCACGCGCCCCGTTGCGCCCTGATCGCGCGAAATGCCACCACCTGGCGTATAAATCGCAAAGCCCTGGCTCTTGTTATAGCTGTAGTCCGTGCCAATGTAGATCGAGCTGCCGTTCGGATTGAACGTTAGGCCGTTCGGTGTCGAAGATAGAACCTGAGGTGTTCCCAACAGATTATTTGACGCCGTAATGGGATAAATCTCACTGAAACAGCCGGTTGCTTGGCCGCAATCCGTACTTGCAACATAAAATGTGCCTGTCTCCGACGTCGTGCCGTTCGTAGGGGTCGTAGCGACGATGTTGATGAGATTTTCTGGATAAACCGGCTGCGTCGGGAGGAATCCGATATTGCAATTGGGAGGCGTGCACGTTGCCGTTATGGCCGCATCTCCCACCACGGACGGGGTGGCCGTAACTGTTCCTGCAAATTGCGCGGTCGTCGAAGAAGCGTTTGTGTTGCAAGCAATGGCGCCGAGCGAGATTGCCTCGGGGGCTGAAGAACACCAGGTCAGCGGAATCCCATAAAGTTTCATGCCAAGGCTGTCGATCGCAGTCGCGTCCAGTGTCAATGCCTTGCTGCCTGCGGGAATCAGGATCGAAGTTCCCAATCCGCCGTCAATTTCCGTCGAAATCGAAACAACCGGACAGGTCGTGTAGGTGTAAGGCGCGCTATTCGTGTTGTCCACGGTAGCGTAAATCGTCGTCGTCCCCGGCACGCTCGCGGTAGCCTGCACCTGCCCCGGCAGCAGCCCGTTAATCGGACTGCTCAGCGACGCCTCTTTCAGCGTGACCACCTGCGCGCTCGTCGCTTGCCACTCGAAAATACCCACCGACGAAGTGATATCCGTGCCATTGCCGCTGTAAGCATTCGCTTGGTAGTTATAGATCTCGCCCTTCGTCCCAGCCTGCGTTGTTCCTGCGGAAAAACACGTGCTCGATAAGGGCGGAGGCTGCGCCGCTACGGGACTAACCACAATGTGGTCAATATGCTGGTGTACATAAACGACCGTCGACGGACTGGTCACCCCTTGCGCTGTCGCCGTAATCACCGAACTCCCGGACTGGCCGGGCGAACAAATCTGCGGATTGGTCAAAGAATCCCATATACCCGCACAGGCCACACCATTGGCCGCCACAGTCACCACCGCCTGATTGCTGGATGCGAATTCGATGGGCTCGCCGCTAATGGTCTGATTGGTCGAATTATTAGCGCTGGATGAGAATTGCAGCGTCTTGCCCAGCTCGAGCGAAGCGCTCGGCGTGGGGTTAATGCTGACGCTGGTTGGCACCGCATAGGTGGCCGCAGCCACCGCATTTCCACTATGGCAGCCCGAAAAAAGCAGGATGCAAGAGATTGCAATGCCACCTACAAAGCACGAAACCAACCTGCGCATTCACCCTCCCCACCCGCTTTTGTGCGGGCGAGTTTATTAAATATGTCGAGTCCGTTAGATATGTCGAATTACTAAGTTTAGAGGCTGGCCGTCACTTTCAGCAAATTGCAGTTTAAATAGTAATTCCGAGCAAGTGTTCTTTGCGCAGCGAGTAACTTGGCCGGGCTGCATTGTCTCTCTTCGCTTGAGCTAAGAGCCTGGCCTGAGCTATTGAGGCGAAGGCCCCGTTTGGCCCGCTTCCTTATTCAAAACAGCGCTACCACCCTTACTTCATCGGCGGAGCCGCACTGCCGTCCGACCATTTGGCAACTGGAATCAAAAACACAGTCGCGCGGGCCAGACCATCGGGAAGAGCGATAACCGGCGAATCGTCCCTCGGCGTGGCGTCTGAGTTCGCTCCCCAAAGTGCTGGATCGGTGGCTGAAGAGATCATCATCACGTGCGGACGCCAGGCCCCTGCGCCGTCGTTTAAATATCCCGTCTTCGACAGCATGAAGACCATCGAATTGGCTTCCACCGGGGGTATTTCTTTCTTGGCGAGGGCTTCTTTGATGCCTTCAACCATTTGAGTTTTCGAACTGCCAGCGAGTATTAACTCTGTCTCCTTGATCGCAAAGGGCAAATACGAACGGGCAGCGGCCGCGTTGTAGCACAGCGGAGCGCGGACCTTAGGGTTCCAAAACTCCGGGTCATCAGGGCCTGCCGTCCAGGAGCGCTGCACGACGCACACAAAGCCGTTCCTTCCGCTGACCGCGGTTTCGTAGCCTTTGCTCCCCATGACCAGCACTTCGGCATCTTTCGCAATGGACCTGGGTGCAGCGCTTTGGGCCAACGCGATTTCGCTATTTCGATCCATCATGTACTGGTCGAGTGGGGCCATGCTTGGATACTGCGTCTTGGCTGCTTCAGCTTGCGCCTGGGCTTGCCACACTGCGAATAGCATCACAACCAATCCAAGTCCCTGCAATACGATCGTTTTGAAAGGTTTCATGAGTATCTCCGCCGGGAGTTCGGGTTCGGGCAACAACGACTAGGATGGCGAGGGTTGGAATTTTGGATGTATGGAGATATGTAGCCCGCGTAAAACAATGAAACGTAGGCTGAAAGTCGCTATACGGCGCCGGACTGCCGGGTGTATGCTTTGGGCGCACGTCGGAGGATGTAAATGAATCGCCTTGCCTGTACCGTGTTCGTGCTCGTCACATGCGCCGCGATGCTTGGCCAAGCTCAATACAAAGTTTTGTATAGTTTCGGTGGCGTGCCGAATGACGCCGCGTATCCTTATGGCCTGATCGCGGACAGCGCGGGTAACTTGTATGGAGCGGGAGGCGGTGGTACATCGCAAGAAGGATCGGTATTTGAGTTGTCTCCCCAGGCTGGTGGCGCTTGGACGGAAACCGTGCTTTACAGTTTTTGTAGCGTTTCAAATTGTCTCGACGGTATTGGCCCCGAGGCAAGTCTGGTGTTAGACGCGAACGGAAATCTATATGGAACAACAACTGAAGGCGGCGCGAATTGCGCCAACACTGAAAACCGTTGCGGCGTAGCGTTCGAGCTGTCGCCGCCACAACAGCCCGGCGGAAGTTGGACCGAGACCGTTCTTTATAACTTCTGTAGTAATTACCAAAACAGGGTTTGTCTTGACGGCTTCGAACCTAAGAGCCAACTGGCGACCGACGCCGCGGGGAATCTATATGGCACAACGTACGGTGGAGGTAGTGGAACCGGCATCAACGCTGGAATTGCGT
>JBEKTR010000031.1:0-19969 GCA_049515835.1 Terriglobales bacterium | reverse complement strand
ATGGAATTCCCGACCAGATTGATGAGGATTTGCCGCAGCCTGCCAGGATCGCAAATGACCCATCGGGGAACCATGCCGCCAATTTCGAATGCCAGTTCTAACCCCTTCTGGTGAGCGCGCACAGCGAGGGTTTTCATGACTTGGCCGGCGCATTCGTAGAGATCGAAAGGAACGGCTTCGATTTCCATTTTGCCCGCCTCAATCTTGGAGAAATCGAGAATGTCGTTGATGACGACCAGCAAGGCCTCGGCGGAGGACTTGACCAGGCCAAGGAATTCGCGTTGTTGGGGCGTGAGTTCGGTATCGAGGGCAAGTTCCGTCATACCCATAATGCCGTTGATGGGGGTGCGGATTTCATGGCTCATGTTGGCGAGAAATTCACTCTTGGCGCGGCTGGCAGCTTCGGCGGCATCCCGGGCGGCTTCTAACTGTCCGTTCGTGTTGCGGAGTTCTTCTGTGCGCAGATGGACTTCGTGCTCGAGGTGATCGCGATGGGCGGACAATTCTTCATCGCGTTGCTCGATAAGCGAGAGCATTTCGTTGAATCCAATGACCACTTGCCCAATCTCGTCGCGGCTGGTGACCGGATGGCGGAAGGCATAATTCCGCTGACTGGAGACCTTCTTAATGGTTTCCACCAGCCCCAGCAAGGGATCAGAGATCAGGCGCTGGGTGCGGAGAGCGAGGACCCAAGCAAACAAACAGGAGGCGAACAGGGTGAGCGAGATGACCTCTAAATTGCGCACCGTTCCGGTGTGCAATTCTTCCAAATCGGACTCAAGGTAGATGGTGCCAACGAATTCCCCGTTCAGCAAAATGCGACGATAGTCCAGCAGTCGGTTCGAGGTGAAGCGCGGGCCGTTGCCGGGCATTGCAGCAGCCGGAGGCGGCGGCACATTGAGATCGCGGACGTACGAGGCAAGTTGTTGCCCATCTTTGGCGTAAATCGCCGCTGTGGTTATGTTGGGTTTGGCGCGCAAGGCCGCGAGTAAGTCGCGAGCCGTTCGGACATCTTCAAAAACGATCGATCCCGTGCTGTTGCGCGCCAGGATGTCAGCCAGAGTATCGAGATCCAAGGCAGCATCATGGCGAAAAACAATGGCGTCGTGTGCGACAACGGCCAAGCCGGTCAGGAGCAGACTGGCTGCACTGATGGCCATGATGAGTATGGTCAGTTTCCAACGAATCGACAGGGACTGCGCCAACAAGAACCTCCCCTAAGGTCTTTCTGATTTCATCTTTACTTCTTTCATTCCTTCTTTCATCGGCAAGCGGACGGGGCACCTTCAACGGGGTTGAAGTTTCGGCACGATAAGCCGATAGAGAAAGACGGGCGCGCCACGCATGCTGTTCACCGAAAATCCTGACATTTTTCGTGAAGTGCTGGAAGCCCTACAAAGCGGAATTGCGATCGTGGACCGGGGCGGCAAGATCGCGTTCTGGAATGAAGGGGCGGAACGAATCAGCGGTTACCGCCGGCACGAAGTTGTGGGGCACCCACGGCAGCACAACATTTGTACGCTTTGTGACGAGCATGGCTGCGATGGCTGCGGAGGAGCATGCCCTTATGCCGGCGTTCTGCAAGAGGGCAAAGCCAAATCGTGCTCGATGCATTTTCAGCATAGAGATGGCCACCGGGTTACGGTGCAAGCGTGGACCGCACCTGTCCGCAATACTCACGGTTCCATCATCGCCGTAGTACAAAATTTTCATGACATTCACGCGGCGAGCGACGCCCCGGCACGGTTATCTCGTCGACTTGGAGGCGAAGGTTCGCATCTGCCCGATCACGAATATTGTCAGTTGTATCTTCATGAGCAGCTCGCGGGGTTTTCGCAATACCGGTCGCCGTTCGGCGTGCTTCGAATGCATGCACCCAGTCTTGGCAGCGTGGGCACGGGTCGCGGGCGCGAGGCCGAAGATGCCTTAGTTCGACGGATGGCACTGGCGGCGCACGCCGCGATCGACGGAGAAAATTTCTTCGGGCGCTGGGCGACGGAGGAATTTCTTATGCTGGTGGCGAACTGTAATGCTGCACAGCTGGAGGAAGACGCGCGTCGCCTTCAGGAATCGCTCAGTCATGTCACTCTGCACTGGTGGGGCGACGATTTGCCGCTCAATGCCTTCGTCACCTACGGCATTGTACAACCTGGAGATACGGTTGAGTCTTTGACCCAGCGAGCGGGGTTCGCCCACACGGAACTTGGTCAATCCACTTCTAAAAAACGCGCGTCCGCAGGCTAATTTCCATCATGTTCGCGATCATTGGAATCGTCGTGGTGATCGGGGCCATTGTCGCGGGCTACCTAATGGAGCACGGCAATCTGAAAGTGCTGATCCAGCCCGCAGAGCTCATCATCATCGGCGGGGCGGCGGTTGGCACGGTTCTGATCGCGAATCCGTTGCATATTCTCAAGAAAATGGCCGGCGGGGTCGTGGGAGTTTTTGGAGGATCAAAATTCGGAAAACAGCGCTATTTGGATTCTCTGAAGATGATGTACGAGTTGCTCAACAAAGCGCGCCGGGAAGGGTTGATGGCGCTCGAAAGCGACGTCGAAGACCCGGAAAAAAGTCCGATTATGTCGAAAAATGCGGTGTTCGTGAAAGACCACCACATTCGGGACTACTTTTGCGACACGATGCGCATGGCCATTAGCGGAGTGGAGGCATTTGAACTGGACCAACTTCTGGAATTGGATATGGAAGTCCATCATCACTCCGCCAACCAGCCAATTGCGGCCCTGAGCACAATGGCCGATTCCCTGCCCGGCCTCGGAATTGTAGCGGCGGTGCTGGGAGTGGTCATTACGATGGGAGCTCTGGGTGGGCCTCCGGAAGAGATCGGACACAAAGTTGCTGCGGCCCTGGTGGGGACGTTTCTGGGAATTCTACTGTGCTACGGATTTGTGGGCCCGCTGGCCGCCAACATGACGAAAACGTCGGAAGACGAACACGCGTATCTACATGTGCTGCGCGTGCTCATGGTGGCTTTTCTGAAAGGTGCGGCCCCGATTATGGCGGTGGAAACCGCGAGGCGCGCTATTCCGGGGCATGTGCGTCCGTCGTTCGTCGAAGTCGAGAAATATTGCAAGGGCGGCGGTGAAGCGGCGGCGGCTGCTTCCGCGTAACTTTGGGCGGCGCAATATGGGAGACGCACGGCCCATCATCATCGTCAAGAAAAAGGCCAGCCACGGCGCCCATCATGGCGGCGCGTGGAAGGTCGCGTACGCCGATTTTGTGACCGCGATGATGGCGCTGTTTATTGTGCTCTGGCTGCTCAACAGCAGCAAGCAGATTCAGGAAGCTGTGGGAGGATACTTCAAAGATCCTACAGGCAAGTCGAAAAAAGTTGGGTCGAATCTAGCGGGAGCTGGCGAGAATTTATCTCTAAAGAAAGAAGATATGGTCAAGCTCAAGGAGGAGCTGCAAAAAAACATTCATAAGATGAGCAATCTGGATAAGCTCAAGAGCCAGATCGAAATGACGGTCACGGCTGAAGGCTTACGCATCGAATTGCTGGAGTCCGCGTCGGGAACTTTTTTTGGACAAGGTAATCAGAAGCCCAACGACGACGGTAAAGAGCTGATAAACATGCTTGCGCAGGAACTGGGAAAACTGCCGAACAAAATTTCGATTGAAGGTCACACCGATTCAAAACCCTACAGTGGACACAACCGCGACTACGGCAACTGGGAGCTTTCCACTGATCGCGCCAATGCGACGCGGCGCTTGATGCAACAAGACGGCCTCGGAGAAAATCAGGTCACGCAAGTTCGCGGCTACGCAGACCAAAGGCTGCGGAAGCCCAACGATCCGCTGGATCCCTCGAACCGGCGGATTTCTCTTATCGTGCAGTATTTGACGAGCGACGATAAAGATGACAAAGATGAAAAAGATGAAAAAGATGAAAAAGAAAGCCCTCCCGCCGGGGGAACCGGCCAGCCTGACGCCGGCATTAAGCAGGAGCCTGCCAAGCAAGAAGCTGCGCCGGAGGCTCCTTCCAGAGAGACTCCCCCAGCGAAATAGTGCCGCCAGCATTCCCTATTCTTGTATAATTCGCGGTTTACCAATCTTCTCAGGAGTGTCAATCCATGGAGCATCTTCTTCGAATCATTTGCGCGTGGACAATCACGCTCGCCTGCATTACGCCGATTTGTGCGCAGGAGAAAGTTGATTTAGATGTAACAAGCCGCATCCGCTACGAGGAATACCACGATTCAAAAATCATGGACCTGGCGAGCGGCTTGATGGATTCCATTGGCGAGCGCCTGACAGGTTCGCCCAACATGAAACGCGCGAATGAGTGGACGCGGGACCAACTCACGTCATTTGGGTTATCGAACGCACATCTCGAGGCATGGGGACCATTCGGCAGGGGCTGGGCGAACCAGTATGTCAATGTACGCATGACCGCGCCGGATGTCGCACCCTTATTGGTTTACGCGAAGGCATGGACGCCCGGCACGAATGGCGTAGTTTCAGGAAAATGTATCCGCGCCAACATTGAAAAGAAGGAAGACTTCGACAAATACCGGGGCAAGCTGGCAGGGATGATTGTAATCTTCGGTCCGGACGCGGACGTCAAGCCGATTGAAACGGTGCCGTTCCAACGCTACAGCGACGAAGAACTCGCCAAGATGGCGCAATTTGACGCCCACGAGAAGTATCCCTTTACGTATGCGGATTACTTGAAGCGGATGCGGTTCCAAAAAGACGTCGCGAAGTTTCTGGGTGACGAAAAAGTTCTGGCAGTGATTGATCACGGCCGGGGAACGGCGGGCGGAGGCACGGTTTTCGTGCAATCCGGCGGATCGTGGAAAGCCGGAGAAACGATCACGTTCCCGTCGCTCACGATGGCGGTAGAGCATTGGACGCGCATCGCGCGACTTCTCAAGCAGAAAAAAGACGTCACGCTGGAACTGAATGTGGCCAATACGTTCTACGATGACGATCCCATGCAGTACGACACGATCGCGGAAATTCCCGGCACGGACAAAGACAAGAAAGATGAAATCGTCATGCTGGGCGCTCACCTGGATTCGTGGCATGCGGGAACCGGCGCGACGGATAACGGCGCCGGGACCATCGTCATGATGGAAGCTGTGCGCCTGCTCAAGGCGCTCGATTTGAAACCGCGGCGAACCATCCGCATTGGGTTATGGAGTGGTGAAGAAGAAGGTCTGTTCGGTTCGCAATATTACGTGCAGCAGCACTTTGGCTCGCGGCCACCCATGGATGATTCGGACATGAAAGGGATGCCTACCCTGCTTCGGCGCGAAGCGGGCGTGGTCACGCTGAAGCCAGAGCAGGCGAAGGTTTCGGCTTACTTCAACGTGGATAACGGAAGCGGGAAGATCCGCGGCGTTTATCTTCAGGAAAATGCGATGGTCGCGCCCATTTTCGATGCATGGATGCAACCCTTCAAAGACTTGGGCATGACCACCCTCACCATGCGCGACACGGGCGGGACCGATCATCTTTCCTTCGACGCCGTCGGCATTCCCGGATTCCAATTCATTCAGGACCCGTTGGACTACGAAACGCGCACACACCACTCCAACATGGACGTCTATGACCGCCTTCAACCTGACGATCTGAAGCAAGCGGCGATCATTGTCGCAAGCTTTGTGTGGGATGCGGCGCAGCGCGACCAGATGCTGCCGAGAAAGCCGATCGAGAAGCCACTGCCCAAGGAACCCGAGACCAAGGACGAACAGTAACTAAATTGGGAGGGCGTGCTCCGCGCTACGCCTTCCCGGTGAGTTCACGGACGGCACGATAAGCCTGATCAATGGCTTCGTTAGTGTAGGCGTTTGCGCCTGCGTCGGAATTGGCGATTGCGATCCGGCCAAATTTTTGCCGTCCAACGACCCACGGTTGTTCACCTTCCGGCCAATCCGGATCAAACAAGCTATTGGGGGTGAACGCGTAACCATGCGCCCACCGGTTGACCGTAATTGCCTGAATATCGTGCGTGGGATCGAAGCCCGCGCTGCCCAACATTCTTCCCAGCTGATCGCGGATGTTCCGCTCAAAAGTGGAAAACGGCGTTCCGATAAGTTCGAAGCGTCCCATACGATGCTGATCGCGCTCGGGTAACCCCGGCTTGCAAGGGGTGCGCAACATAAACAAAATCATCGGCTCAGTGGGATGGCTCGGGAACTTGTACTGGCCCATGCTGACGGGAAAATCGAGTGCAGTGTAGTTGTGATAACAGCCGGGCGAAACGATCTGATGAATGCCGAGCTTTTGAAACGCCACCCAGTTCTGGATGGCAACATGCGTGTATACAAGCGGCGTTTTGACGAGATAGTGGAGCGCGTCTCTCTGTTTTTGCGGCAGGTCTGGGCACAAATACGGAATCATCATGTTGTAGCAAGCCATAACGCAATCTTTGGCTTGCACCGTGCGCAACTTTCCTTCATGAACGTAACTCACGGCAACTCCGGCGGCTTGGTTATGGGCGTGCACAACGGTACTGTTTAGGCGAATACGCGTGGTGGCCCCGTCTTGATCCAGGCGACTATAGTCGGCCTGAGCCGTGACCACGTCGTCCATCGTGTGGCCAGGAATGGCTCCGGGAATCATGTTGCGCACGAGCAATCGCGCGATCGACGCATTGCCGTCGGGGAAATGGAAAATGTAGGGTTCTTCTTTGACGAGGGGATCGAGTCCCAGAGCATCGAGACCGGGATAGCTATCGGCGCCGTAATCGTCGTCGCTGTAGTGGCAGGCCAGAGCGGAAACGGCGTCAATGCCAACTCCGAATTCATCGTGCGTGTATGTCTGGAAGAACGGCAAAGCGTCGGGCGTAACCTGGCAAACCTGTGTCAAAAAATTGGCGTAACTAATCTTCGAAAGCTTCGCTACTTTGTCCTCTTTCGAGAGCCCGGCCAAATAGTCTATTTTGTGGGTATAAACGCGGGCGATGTCGCGGCGCACGGTTTCCGTGAGCGGACACTTCGCCAGGTATTCGGGCCACGGCGTCGTGCCCATGCCGGCTACTAAGCGATCTTCGCCAAAGGTCTTCTTGTCGAAGAAACATGCCGCGCGCAGGTCTGCGTAAAGCTTTTGATCGTAGTCTTTGTAGAACCGCTGCACATCGATGCCTAAATCTTTGAGCAGACTTTTCGCGACATTGGAGTATTGACTGGGGCCCTCGATCGATTGCGTCCCACCATAGCTGAGCAACATACGGTTACCGACGCGGAATTCGTTACGCTTGGCGTGGCCGCCGAAGTCATCGTGATTGTCGAGAATTAGAATGCAGGCTTTCGGTCCCGCCAACTTGCGATAGAAATAAGCTGCGGCCAACCCGCTAAGGCCACCGCCGACCACCACTAAGTCATAATTTTCGGGCTTCCCCGGTGAGTTCTCCGAGGTGCCCGCATCCTGCCATGCTTCGCCGTCGCGCAAACTATGAGCGACGGTATAACTGCCGTCGTGGTTGCCGCGCATGCCGGTGAGCGCAGGCGGATCATAAGCGTCACCGCTTCCAGGAGATTTCCCCGCAAACGCATCGAAACCATGAAGCCACGGACAAGCGGAACCGAGCATCGTGCCGCCGATGGCCATACTCACGCCGTCGAGAAAATCGCGGCGGGTGATTTTGCGGTGCATGCCCAGTTCGCGGTCGCGTGAATCATCACTCATTTTTTATGGCTCTCCCGCGGGTGCGGATGCGCCGCGCAAACCTTACTATAATCGCACAATGTTACCAAAATGGAGCGAAGCAACCCTAAGCTGACAGCGGGCGGTACAACACTACCCAGAAGTACAGTGGCTGTGTGCTTTCCGGTCATGTCCTCAGTAGCACTTGCGCCGCCTTTTCCACAGTCAAGCCGGTAAGGGCAAGGCCGATGACTTCCCTGTATGGGTAAATTCTGTCCGGCGGTTGTGTCCTCTGAATCGAGCGAACACTTGAAGGCTCGCGCGGCAGTGTCAACTCTCGCCGTCCACGATCCGTCCACGCGTGGGAAGGCTTCGGAACCTCGTCTGCTCGCGAATGAACGGACCCTGGCTGTGCTGCTGGATGGCATTCGAGACCACGCCATTTACATGGTCGATCCACAAGGCTGCGTCGCCAGTTGGAATACGGGCGCGGCACGAATCAAGGGATACAGCTCCGAGGAAATTCTCGGCAAACCCATGGCCATCTTTTACTCTCCCGCGGACGTAGCGCGGGGCATACCGGAGCATGCATTACACGAAGCCGTGATTCATGGGCGTCACGAAATCGAGGGACAACGCGTTCGCAAGGATGGTTCGACGTTCTGGGCGCATGTCACCATCTTTCCAATGTTCGACGCGTCGGGAGAGCTACTGGGTTTTGCCAAGGTCTTGCAAGACATCAGCGAGCGAAAGAAGAGCCAACAGGCGATGGAAGACAGCTTGCGCGCGAGCGAGGACGCGCGGAAGGAACTGGCCGATTTCAAGTACGCCATTGACCAACACTCCATCGTGGCAACGACCGACGTGCGCGGCCGCATCACCTATGTCAACGACAAGTTTTGCCAAATCAGCCAATACTCGCGCGATGAGCTCATCGGCCAGGACCATCGCATCATCAACTCAGCGCACCATCCCAAGCAATTTTTCCGCAGACTGTACCAGACCGTCGCTCGAGGACAAGTCTGGCACGCGGAGGTCTGCAATCGCGCAAAAGACGGCTCGTCATATTGGGTAGACACGACGGTCATCCCGCTGATGAGCTCTGAAGGCAAGCCCCGGCAATACATCGCCATCCGCACCGACATCACCGAACGCAAGCACACCGAGCAAGAATTGGTCCGGCAATCCGCCGAGTTGAAGCAAAAAGGCGAGGAACTCGTACAAGCCAATCAGTCCCTGGACGCACAGAAAAACATGCTGCAGACGGTGCTCAGCAGCATTGGCGAGGGGTTGGCCGCGATCGATGCCAACGGGCAATTCATTCTATGGAATCCCATGGCCAGGGCGATTCTGGGCGCGGGCCCATCGTCCGCGCCGCGGGAACAGTGGCCGGAGATTTACAAGCTTTACCTCGCAGATGGCGATACGCTATACCGCGCGGAGGATCTGCCCCTCGTGCGCGCGCTCCATGGCTACGCGGTACGCGAAGAGATATTCCTGCGCACGGCGAATTCACCAGAAGGCTCGTGGCTCGAAGTGAATGCGCAGCCTTTGCGCGATGAGAATGGCGGACTGGCCGGCGCGGTCGCTGCCTTCAGCGACATCACCGCCCGCAAGGCCGCTGAGCGGGCACTGCAAGAACAAGCCGTGATTCTTGATCTCACTCAGGTTTTTGTGCGCGACTTGCAGGGCCGGATCGTTCTGTGGAACCAGGGCGCGGCCGATTTATACGGATTTTCGAAAGAGGATGCTACCGGGCGGATTTCGCACGAACTCCTGCGCACCGAATTTCCCAAACCACTTCAAGAGATCGAGAAAGATTTCGCACGCGACGGATTTTGGGAGGGCGAACTGGTTCATCGCAAGAAAAGCGGTGACGAAATTGTGGTGTCGAGCATGTGGTTGTTACAACGCGACAGCTGCGGACGCCCGTTTCACATTCTTGAAACTAATGCTGACATCACTCAACGACAAAGAGATGAACTTGAAATTCGCCGACTAAAGGATGAGATGGAAGACCGGGTGATTCAACGGACCGCGCAATTGGAAGCCGCCAATCGCGAACTCGAAGCATTTACCTATTCCGTCTCGCACGATCTACGCGCCCCACTGCGCCATATTGCCGGATTTTCTGGAATTCTTGTCGAGGAATTCGGCGCCGAGCTCAGCCCGGAAGCGCGGCGATATCTCGATCGCATTTCCGAGGGCACGCAGCGGATGGGCCGACTGGTGGACGAGATGCTCAATCTGGCGCGCGTTGGACGCCAGGAGCTAAAGACTCAACTCACCAACGTGAACGCGATCATTGGCGAACTGATGCCGATTCTCCATCCGGAATGCCAGGGTCGCATGGTGGAGTGGCACATCGAAACAATGACGCCCGTGTTGTGTGATCCTATACTGCTCAAACAGGTTCTGCAGAATCTGCTCTCCAACGCCGTCAAATTCACCCGCAAGCAGGAGGGCGCTGTCATTGCGGTGGGCAAAGTCCAATGCGGACTGGATACCGCCATCTTTGTCCGGGACAATGGCGCCGGCTTCGACATGAAATATTCTGACAAGCTGTTTGGAGTGTTTCAACGACTCCATCGGGCTGAGGATTTCGAAGGCACCGGCGTGGGACTGGCCACGGTGCAGCGCATCGTGCAAAAACACGGCGGACGGGTGTGGGCTGAGTCTGCACCCGACAAGGGAGCGACTTTTTATTTCACTCTCGGCACGTCGCCCCAACGGGAATCTGCGGAAGAAAGTTCACCTGATGTGGGAGGGTGCAATGGGCATGCCTGATGTGGACATCCTGTTAGTGGACGACAGTCAGGAGGACCTGGATTTGGCGCTGCACGCGCTGCGCCGGGAGAAGCTCGCCAATAAGATCTTTGCCGTTCGCGACGGCGAAGAGGCGCTGGACTTCATTTTTTGCCGTGGGGCGTTCGAAGGACGCAGTCTTGAGCATCCCCCGAAACTAATTTTGCTGGATTGGAAACTGCCCAAAGTGGATGGCAGCCAGGTTCTCAGAGAAATCAAAAGCGATGCCCGTACAAAGACCATTCCTGTCGTGGTCATGACTTCTTCCAAGGAAGAACGTGATCTGATTAACGGCTACCTGCTTGGCGCAAACAGCTACATTCAGAAGCCCGTGGACTTCGATCAGTTCCGCGAAACCGTGCGAACTCTCGGCCTCTATTGGCTGGTGGTGAACCAGCCAGTACCCAACGCGCAACCGGTGGGAGTGCGCTAATGCAGGCACTTGAGACCACGCAAGACGCCGGGGTCAATACATTACCGATCCGGACCGCATTGATGGATGGCCTGCGCCAGACGAACGAAATTACCCTGAATGTCTTGATGGTCGAAGACAGCGAGGCCGATCAGGAACTCGTTTTACGGGAGCTGCGGCGCAGCGGTTTTGCCATCACCAGCGCGCTCGCGCAAACGGCCGAAGAATTTGCCAATCTGGTGCACAAAAACGTTCCGGATGTCGTGTTGGCCGACTACAACCTCGGGCATTGGCGGGGCATAGAAGCGGTGGAAATCCTGCGTAAAGAAGGAATGGATGTCCCGGTGATTCTGGTTTCGGGAGCCCTCGGCGACATCAATGCCGTCGAGTGCATCAAGCAGGGCGCGACCGATTACGTTCTGAAAGACTCGCTGGCTCGTTTGCCCATCGCCATTCGCCGCGCCTTGCGCGAAAAGCAGATAGAACGCGAACGAATGCAGGCGCAGCGGGACTTAGCTTGCAAGCTTGAGGAACTGGCGCGATCCAACCGCGATCTCGAGCAGTTCGCGTATGTCGCTTCGCACGATTTGCAAGAGCCCTTGCGGATGGTCGCCGCTTACACCCAGTTGTTGGCCGAACAATACCGCGACCACCTCGATGAAAAAGCGCAGCGCTATATTCACTACGCCGTGGATGGCGCAATACGTATGCAGACGCTGATTCAGGACCTGCTTGCATTTTCGCGCTGCGGCCGCAGTGACATGGGATCGGAAATCTCCGATTGCAACCTGATCTTGCAGCGCGCATTGGATCGGCTCACCGCCGCGATCGAAGAGGCCCGTGCCCACGTTACTTGGGACCCGCTGCCAGTTCTGCCGGTCAATCGCTCCCAGATGGAGCACGTTTTTCAAAATCTCATCAGCAACGCGATCAAGTTTCGCGGCAAGGAGCCACCGGTGGTGCATGTTTCCGCACACGCCGGCGAAGGCGCGTGGGAGTTTGCGGTGAGCGACAACGGGATCGGCATCGCGCCGGAGAACGCGGACTTGATCTTTGCGGTGTTCAAACGGCTGCACACACGCGAGGAATATCCGGGTAACGGCATCGGGCTGTCCCTTTGCAAAAAAATCATCGAACGGCACGGAGGCACAATCTGGGTCGGTTCTAGCGATCACAATGCTGAAGTTAAGGCAGGCAGCGGCACGACCATCCGGTTCACTCTGCCCACAAAGACACAGGAACCGAATTCATGAAATGCACCCCGACCGAGGTATTGCTGGTGGACGACAATCCCGCTGATCGCGAGTTGACCAGCGAATTTCTTTCGCGCAGCCATTACCCCAGCCACATTCATACAGCCGGCGATGGGGATGAAGCCATCGCATTCTTGCAGGGCGCAGGAAAGTACGCTCATGTTGCCCGTCCGGATTTGATCGTGCTCGATCTCAATCTACCGCGCAAACCGGGCCACGCGGTCCTCTCGGCAGTGAAGCAAAGCGCAGGTCTGCAAAGAGTGCCTGTGGTTATCTTCAGCACCTCACAGGCTCCGGCTGACATTTTGGGCAGCTATCAATTAGGCGCCAATAGTTATGTCTGTAAGCCGGGCAACCTGCCCGACTTCGCCGCGGCCGTCACGACTATGGGCGATTTTTGGTTTGGCTGCGCCGGAAGGCATTGCAGCCCCGAAGCCAGCGTCGCAGAGAATGTTGCCATCATTCCAATCGAGGAGAACGCATGAGTGAACATGCCACGCATGTTTTATTGATCGAAGATAACCCCGGCGATGCCGATCTGATTCGCTTGCGTTTGGTCGAGGCTAATTCTGATCTCAGCGTGTCCTGCGCCAATCGGCTCGCGGACGGCATGGCATCACTGAATGCACAACCGCCGTCCGTTGTGTTGTTAGATCTAAACCTTCCCGATAGCCATGGCGCAGAAACATTTCGCCACGTGCTCAGCAAAGCGCCGGGAGTACCCGTAGTTGTCCTTTCTGGACGCGACGACGAAGAACTTGCAACGAAAGCCGTGCATCAAGGCGTACAAGACTACCTGGTCAAGGGCAATTTCGACAGCAAACAACTAGACCGAGCCATTCGCTACGCCGTCGAACGCCAGGCGCTGTTGACGTCCCTTGATATGAGCCGCAAGCAGCAATTGCAATTCAAGGACGAATTCCTTTCGCACGTATCGCATGAATTGCGGACGCCGCTTACTTCCATCCATCAATTTGTAACGCTTCTAGTTGACGACTTGGCTGGGCCAATCTCGTCGGAACAACGCGAACATTTGAGTACCGTTCTACGCAGCGTTAACCAGTTGCGCAATATGATCGGCGATTTGCTCGAAGCGACGCGCGCAGAATCGCGGAAGTTGCGTATCGAGCGTCGCTGCATTTCCGTCGAAGGCCCGTTAAACCAAGCAGTCAACATGTTGCGGGCAACGGCGAAGGAACGCGGCATTGGCCTCGAGATGGCTGTGGACGCACGTATCCCGTTGTTGCATGCCGACCCAGACCGTGTTTTACAGGTACTTATCAACTTGATGGATAATGCCATCAAATTCACGCCGGCCGACGGTTCGGTGATGGTCAAGGCCCATCTCGTAGAGACGGACCCTGAAATGGTCTATATCTCTGTCTCCGATACTGGCCGCGGCATCAGTCCTGAGGCGCGCGCACTGGTTTTCGAGCGTCTGTACCAGGATCCGCAGGCGACTGACAACAGCCGTAAAGGGCTCGGGCTTGGACTCTACATCGCGCGCGAACTGGTTCATCAGCATGGTGGGCGAATATGGGTTGAAAGCCAATTAGGACATGGCACCACTTTTACGTTCACCCTGCCGCTGTTTGGACTTACCAAAATTTTGGCGCCACTGTTGGCAAAGCAGGTCGACACGCCTACGGCAATTTCCTTGCTCACCATAGAGATTTCTCCATCGCCGCGATCCAGTCCCGCGCACTGGCTGGATGCGCGACAGAAGTGCGCGGAGATTTTGCCGCAATGCATCTGGCCCGACAAGGATGTCCTTCTGCCAACCCTCGGAACGGGCGGCTACAGCGAGCGCTTTGTCATCGTCGCCTCCACTGATGAGAACGGCGCAGCCATCATCAGCAAGCGCATCCGACACTTGCTGGGAACATGCACAGAAATCACGACCAATTGCATCGTCGAAATAAGCGCTGCCACCTTGCCCTCCTGGTCGGCGGGCTCGCAACCGCAAGAAGTGGCGCAAGAAATAGCCGCCAGCGTAAACGATCTTATGATGGCAAACTTGCGTCAGCCAAGAGACAGGCCTTAACTAGCACAACCATGGACGTATAGCTCAATTACAGAGGAGAACTCATAATGGACAGACGAAAAATTTTGATCGTGGATGACGACCCCGACTTGCGCCGCGGCTTGAACTTGCGCTTACGGGCCAATCAATTTGAGACCGTGTACGCCACCGACGGATTCACGGCCATGGCCATGGCGCAAAAAGAGCGCCCCGACCTTATCATCCTCGATATCGGGTTGCCGGCAGGCGACGGCTTCGTCGTACTGGACCGTTTGCAGCAAGCCGCAACGCTCTCTGCGATCCCCGTAATTGTGTTGACTGCGCGCGACCCGCAAAGCAATCGCGAGCGCATTTTGAAAGCTGGAGCCGTGGCCTTCTTTCAAAAGCCCGCTGACAATTCCGATCTGCTTGACGCGATCCACGCGGCACTGGGATCATCTTGGTCGGCAAACGCTGCAGGAGCATCTTAAAACTAAACGATTTCTTGCGCAGATGTCTGCAGGGGACACCAGAGAAATTCCTGGTGTTCCTCGCGGCTATTTCAAGAATGGATAAAGGCGCTTGTCCGAAGCGAAAGAATGGCTCCTCAGGAGCAAATCAGCAGTCATTTCCAGCGGCCAAAGTTCCGGCGTCCGGGCCCCCCGTATCCGAGGAAACAGCCAGCGTGAAATGAAAACGGGCGCCGCGCGGATGGTTATCCGCAGCCCAGAGCCGACCCCCATGGGCCTCAATAATCGTTCGGCTGATGCGCAGTCCCATACCGGTACCGTGTTCCTTGGTCGTGAAAAAAGCATTGAATATTTGGCCAGCTTGATTAGGAGGAAGTCCGACGCCAGTATCTTCCACCGAAACCAGGAGCTGTTCTTTCCGCTCGCTCTGCGTACCGAGCGTAAGTTGGCGCTCACCATCGACAGCCTTCATTGCCTCGATGCCATTAATCATCAGGTTCATTAGTACCTGCTGCAACTGGACACGATCTGCCACAATGAGGGGCAGATCGGCTGCGAGCTTCGTCCGTACAGAAACCGAATGCTGGGTCGCCTCATTGTGTAGAAGAATCTCCATCTCTCGAATCACCTCGTTAACATCGATCTGCTCTCTTGTCGCAACGCCCTTTCTGAAAAACAATTTGATTCGGTCGATGATCTCGGCTGCCCGGTTTGCATCACGAATGACTCGTGACGCCGCAACCCGGGCGCCTTCGACATCGGGCTGCTCGTGATCGAGACGGCGCAGGCACGTAGATGCATTTGTGATGGCGCCACTGATCGGCTGATTAATCTCGTGCGCAAGCGATGCGCTGAGTTCGCCCATCGTAGTCACTCGATTGGCGTGGGCAAGATCTGCTTGCGCTTTACGTAATGACTCTTCGGCGCGTTTGCGGTCCTCGATATCGATGCCGGTTCCGTACCACTTGACTATCTCTCCACGACCATCACGCAATGGCACATTGCGCACAAGCAACCACCGATAATCATGCGCAGCGGTCCAGACGCGCGCTTCAATCTCGACAGGTTCTCCCGCGTCCAGCGCCGATCTCCACTTGGTGATGTACCGAGCACGATCCTCCGGATGAACGATCGAGTGCCAACCGGAGCCAAGCAACGCTTCGATCGACATTCCAGTGGACTCGAGCAAACGCTGATTGATGAAGTCTACTGAGCCATCGGGGAGAGTGCTCCACACGTGCGCGGGGATCGTATTGATCACCCGGCGGAGCCGATCCTCACTGTTTTGCAAGCTCTTATAAAGATCCTGCAATTGTTGCGCTGTATCGTTGGAGACCCGTCCCAGTTGGGCGAGTTCATCTTCTCCCTGGATGGCAACCCGATGTTTGAAATCTCCGCCCGCCAGCATCTTCGAACCTTCAACTAATTGTTCTAGTGGCCGTGTGATGCTACGCGTAATGGCGAGCCCCAATGTTCCGGCAACCAATAGCGTGAGAGCGACCGAAGCCGGTACCACAAGAAAAATCCAGTGCTGCACCCGGCGGATATTGGCTGCGGCTTGGGCATGTTCTGCCCTTACCTCATGATCGACTCTTTCCACCAATGCTGAGATCGAAAACTCGAGCGGGCGTAACTGATTGGCAAGCCTTACTTGCAAAGCGTTCCAATCATCCGCTTCGGCTAGTTCGATCACCGAGGCGGTTTCCGATTGAAGGTTCGACTGAACGACCGCAAGGGTGGGAAGAATCGTCGGATCAGACGCGTTGTCGGAATGTACAGCCAACAGGGCGCTCTTCGCACGTCGAATGTCCACAGAAATACCCTCATTCAACGATTGCGTTCCAGCTTTCAGACTTTCGGAGTTTCTTGCGTTCGCCAGAGACTCAAGCGTGTCACGAAACTTCAACACATCCGAGTGAACACGTAAGACAGTGACTAACTCCTCGTCATATTGGTTAAGTCGCTCTGCTTGCGCCTGGACAATGTGGAATTGCCATAGAACCATCACATCACCGGCCAACATTGAAACGATGATGAGCGCGAAGCATAGAACCAGGCGTGGGCCAATGTTGAGTCGCAGTCGATTCATCTCAGTGCAAACCTGTTCCCGGTTGAGCCGCGTTATGACCCATGATCCGAACGAGCTTATTCTCAAGCGCTGCGGCCGCTGCTGGAGCGGTGGACTCTCGGGTCAATACGGAATGCAGTGCGTCTGTGTAGGCTTTGGAAACCGCCTCATAGTTCGGTCCAGCAACCCCCGACGGGCGCGAAACTATCTCGCTCCCTCCCGAATCCCCCGGTTTGTACCACCAGGGATAGATTTCTTTTATCACTGGCGGAACTTCAAAATACTCCACCTTTCGGGCGGGCCTTCCAGAATGAGTTGCCCTGAATTCTGCCTGCTTGCGAATCAGGAAATCGATGAACTTGACGGCTTCGGCGCGGTGAGGTGAGAAACGAGATATCCCTAGAGCATAGCCGCCTATGGTGGCGACGCGCGCGCTTGTTCCAGCGGGGACGCTTGTCACTCCCGCTTGGTCCCGGAACGGCTTATCTTCGGCAAAGACCTCATACACGATTGCGTGGCTAAGCAGGAACGCAGCTTCGCCGGAAACCCAAAATTTATTCTCTGCATCGGTGGCGGTGTAAGAAACCACGCTGGGAGGTGAGATCCAGCCTATCCAATGTGCCGCGCGTTCCCAAGCACGGACAACGTTGGGGTTGTTTACGCTAATCTTTCCATCGGGCTCAATGATGTGGCCGCCTCCTTCTGCCGCTTGCCACTCCAATCCTTCCATGGTGAGTTGTTCGCTGTCCGTTGCGATCGCTCCGGCCCAGACGAATCCCCAAAAATCTTTCTTCCCTTTTGCACGCTCTCCAGCCTGGATCCGAATGGCCATTTTCTCAAGCTCATCCCAGGTTCTGGGAGGCGTCTTATAGCCGTACTTGGCAAGCAGGTCCGTCCGATAAACCAGAACTTGCACACCAAGCGGCTGCTTGGGCATCGCCACTACCTTTCCCTGTACCCGGTAAGGTTCGATGAGTTCGGGGTCCTCCGAGGAAATCTCTGAGGCAAAGTAAGGTTGCAGATCGAGGAGGTATTCACTCATTATTCCGGTCCAGATCGTGTCCACGCCATAAAGGTCAGGGGATGGAGCACCGCTGCGGAGCAACTCCATAGCAAGATCGAGTTTCGATGCGTTGTCCTCGGGTGTCGGAAGATCATTGACGCGAATGCCTGTTTCTCGCGTGAATTCTTGTAAATAGGCCTCCGGAATCATCCGATGGTCACTAGCCACGCCTCTGGCGTCAGAATCGAAAAATGTGATGGTCACGGGCTGCGCGGGCTTACTGCAACCAGAAAAAACAGACGCCGCGAGCAGAATTGCAGCGAGCCGTAAATGTCGAAGGCGATGTAGTGCAGACCAACGCTGGTCGGTGCGTTGCATCACACAACATATCGTCTCTTTTTGGATGGATAGCGGAAGCAGTCTTCACCGCCTTTACAACGTTGGAAGTAAACGATCGAGTGCACACGTCGCACATCAATCGACTTTCCTCGTTTTTGCACGAAGGAATGTTAGCAGAAATTGCGAACAACAGTCTTAGCTCGCCGTGCCTAAGCGTCTCATTGCAAGGGCTTCGACGGCTACCGGCTCAATTTCAGAGAAGAACATTAAATCCATCTAGGAAGCTATCGAACTGAAGCATCCATCCACACGAACTTAGCCAGGAAGAGCAGCCGTCAAGCTAAGTGAATTGCCTGACTCGCAGGCCGGAGCTTGCCCGCCATCCTCACTAAGTCGGCCAGAGAATTGGCTTTCATTTTTTGCATGACCTGGCCACGATGTGCTTTTACCGTGATTTCACTGATACCGAGCTCGCCGCCAACTTGTTTGTTTAGAAGCCCGGAGACGACTAACTTCATAACCTGCTTTTCCCGGGAAGTAAGTGAGGAGTAACGGTTGCGAAGATCCTGCATCTCCGCATCTTGGGCGAGAGCAAAACTGCTTCGTTGGAGGGCGTTTCGGATGGCACTGATCAAAGCGTCGTTATCGATTGGCTTTGTCAGGAATTCGAGCGCGCCCGCTTTCATCGCCTGCACTGACTGCGGCACATCGCCATGACCGGTAATAAAGATGATTGGCATGCCGATATGTTCACTCCCAAGCTGTTTCTGCAGTTCAAGACCGTCCAGCCCAGGGAGTGAAAGGTCAAGCACAAGACAGCTCGGGACACGCTTTCTCGGGTAATCGAGGAATTCCTGTGCGGAGGCGAAAGTCTCCGGTTTCCAGTTCTCATCCCGGATCAATAGTTCCAGCGATTCGCGGACGGAAATGTCATCGTCAACGATGAACACGATGGGGATGGCACTCGACATTGGTAACGCCTCAACTTCATGACTAAGTGCGCGGACCGCATTCATTGTATCCTCCTCAGAGATTCCGCCGGTGGACCCTCATACGGCTTTGAGCGCGGTCTTGATGGCCGCAAGCAGAGCCGCGTCAGTGAAAGGTTTGATTAGAAATGCTGTCGCGCCCTGCCCGAGCACTCGAGCACGAATCGCCTCGTCCCTTTGCGCGGTGATAAATATAACCGGAATATCTTGCGCGCGGCGTTTCAGCTCCTGGTAAAGCTCCGGTCCACTCATGCCCGGCATAGCGACATCCAGAATCAGGCAGGTGGTCTCGTTGGCAGAACCGGATGACAAAAAGTCCTCCGCTGATGAAAAAGCTCGGGCTGAAAAGCCGAACTCCTTAATCAAATCGGGCAGCGCCTCGCGGATAGACTCATCGTCGTCAACTACGGCTACAAGCGGAAGTTCGCCCCTGCTCCCGTCCTTAATAGACTTCATCGCACAATCATGTGGCATTTCATGAAGCGCGTCCATTGTACTTTGGTATCACTTTAGTAGTACCCCTCCGCATGCGATGCGATTCGCCAAACCCCGGCGCGCGCGAACCGACGCCAAAGTATCGCTCGATACCATTGTCCAATAGACTCCTTTTCGTGACTCCGGCTTAATTTGCGTATGCCCATCACACTTGAAATCCAATTTCTTGGGCAGATAGATGGAAGAGAGCGAGTATCCCGATGAAGGAACATGAGTTGTTTTCGAATTCGATCTGCGACGAACAGATGCATCTGGCAGAGTGTGAACTCTCCGCGTTCATCTGCGCAGTCACGGCGCTTTTCGGCCCGGACCAAGCCCGTGCTTCGACGCAGGATTGGCTTGACGCAGCAGAAACATTGAATAGCGCGCTCCCACCGACTAGCCGAGAATGGCGTTCGGTTACGATCGCAGCGTCAGCTCGGTTAGCAAGTCGGATCGATGCCGCGCAGTATCGCCATAAGTCTCTCACTGCTTCGGGTGATACCAAAGTATCGCCGATACTATCGTCCAATTGTTTCTCCT